>NZ_JBEXHY010000022.1:0-69476 GCF_040608295.1 Micromonospora sp. NPDC005197
CGGGCGGCGGCGGCACGCGCCTGCGGCGGGTCACCGGCGAGCCGGGCCAGGGTCAGCTCCAGCGCGGTGGTCAACCGCAGGAACCGGTCCCGCCGCGGCACGGGCAGCGCGCTGGCGTGCCCGGCGGCCGTGCGCAGATGGCCGGCGGCGGCGGGCAGATCACCGGCGTAGGCGCGCTCGGCGGCACAGGCCAGAGCCACCTCCGGGTCGGCGTGCACCACCTCCGGCGGCGGGGACGGCGGCGGCCCACTGACCGGGTCGCGGTCGTAGCGGGTCAGCTCCGGCCAGTGCGCGACGAACAGGTCGCCGGCCAGGCCCCACCGGCCGCCGGCGAGGGCGTGCCGCAGCCCGTCGGCCGGGCGGCCGGCGCCGGCGTACCAGTCGGCCGCTCGCGCGTGCAGCTCCCGCACCTCGTCAGCGGGCATCCGGGCCAGCTCGGCGCGGAGCAGGTCGGCGAGCAGCGGGTCGCAGCGGTACCAGGGCGGGCGGGTCTCCTCCCGGTGCAACAGGCCGCCGGCCCCGGCCAGGTCGGCCAGCGCCTGCTCGGCGTCCACGCGGCCGGTCAACGCCTCGGCCAAATCGGCGCAGACGGTCTCGGCGAGGGCCGTACGGCGCAGCAGGTCCCGGTCGGCCGGGTCGATGGCGGCCAGCACCTCCTCGTGCAGATAGCCGGCGACCTCCGGTTGGTCGCCGCCGAACTGCCCCACCCAGCGCTCGGGGTCGGGCTGCCCCCGCAACGCCAGCGCGGCGATCCGCAGCGCGGCCGGCCAACCCCCGGTGCGCTCGCGCAGCCGGCGCACCGCGGCCGCCGGCAGTGGTGCGGCGTGCGCGGTCAGCAGGTCGGCCACCTCGTCGTCGGTGAAGGCCAACTCGTCCGGGCCGATCTCGGTGAGCTCGCCGGCGAGGCGCAGCCGGTGCAGGGCCAGCGGCAGCCCGGCCCGCGCACCGACCACCAGGCGCAGCCGCTGCTCGGAGTGCCGCAGCAGGAACTCCAGCCCGGTCAGCGCCGCCGGGTCGGTGATCCGGTGCAGGTCGTCCAGGACCAGCAGCACGGGCTGCTCCGCGGCGGCGAGCCCGGCCGCCAGCAGTTCCAGTTGGTCCGGGCGCGGCGGGCCGGTGGGCAGCGGCGTCACCAGGTCGTCGTCCGCCGCCCCGGTGGCCGTGCGCAGCGCCGCCGCCAGGTACGCCCAGAGCCGGTCGCCGTCGTCGCCGGCCTCCACCGAGACCCACGCCGGCCCGGACATCGACCCGGGCTCGGTCAGCCGGACCCAGGAGGCGAGCAGGGTGGTCTTGCCCCAGCCGGCGGGCGCGGCCACCAGGGTGACCGGCCCGGCGCTGCCCTCGTCGAGCCGGCGCAGCAGGCGGGGCCGGGCCACCACCGGCTCGGGCGGCACGGTCGGGGTCAGCCGCGACGCCAGCAGCGCCGGCTGCTCCCCCCGGCGTCGCGGTGCCGTGCCGACTCGCGCGTGATCCTGCTGTTCCGGCACCCGGCCCCACCCCCACGACGCGTTCCACCCCCGGTCGGCGAGCGGTTACCCGGCCCGAACCTGTTCACCCCTTCCGGGCGAGCCCGCTTCACCCCGGCGCGACCGACGATCGGGAGACGTGGACCGGGAGGACGGATGGGACCGATCAGACGGCTGGCGCGGGCGAGATCCGCAGTCGGCACTGGTGCGCGGGCCGGGGCGGCGCGGCTGCTGCGCGTACCCCGGCGGCGCGGCCGGCTCGGCGCGGACCGCCACCGGACCACGGCGGCCGGGTGGGAGGTCGTGACCGTCGACCGACCCGCGGACCAGGTCCTTCCCGGCGGCCGGTGGCCGGAGCCGTTGCGCGACCTGGACGGCACGGTCGAGGTGCGGGTGCGGCCGGCGCCGGGTGACCGGGGCACCGAGTTGGCCGCCCGCCCGGTGGCCGGCGCCGCCGCGGCGCCCGGCCTGGCCGCGCATCTGGTCGGCGACGACCCGCAGCTGCTGGTCCGCCGGACACTGCGCCAGGTCAAGCAGCGCGTGGAGGCCGGCGAGGTGCTGCGCGCGGACCGCTCGGCGCTGGACCGCCGGACGGCCCGCGGGTGAGGGCGCTGTGCTGGGTGGCCGCCGACGAGCTGGCGGTA
The DNA here is from genome assembly GCF_040608295.1 of Micromonospora sp. NPDC005197. Taxonomy (NCBI): domain Bacteria; kingdom Bacillati; phylum Actinomycetota; class Actinomycetes; order Micromonosporales; family Micromonosporaceae; genus Micromonospora; species Micromonospora sp. NPDC005197. Next base: position 2,111 of record NZ_JBEXHY010000022.1, read on the forward strand.
CGCGAGGTGCCCGACCCGGAGCTGCGCAACGAGCGGGACGTCATCGTCCGCGTCCGCCGCAGCGCCACCAGCGGCGCCGACCTGCCGCTGCTGGCCGGTCGGGACCCGCTGCTGCGTGCCGGTGACGTGCTGGGGACGGAGTTCCTGGGCGAGGTGGTCGAGGCCGGCCCGGCGGTCCGGCGACACCGGATCGGCGACCGGGTGGTGGTCGGCGCGAGTGTCGCGTGCGGCGGCTGCTGGTACTGCCGCCGGGGCCGGCACTCCTGCTGCGACAACGGCGGCACCGACGTGGCGAGCGTCGATCCGGACCGGGGGCGTTCGGACGCCGGCTGCTTCGGCCGGCCCCGGGCGGCGGGTGGCTTCGCGGGCGGCCATGCCGAGTACGTCCGGGTGCCGTACGCCGACGTGGGCGCGTTCCGGGTGCCGGACGCGGTCGGCGACGACCGGGCGCTGTTCGCCGCCGACGCGGCGCCGACCGGCTGGCTGGCGGCCGAGCTGGGCGAGGTGCGACCCGGCGATGTGGTGGCGGTGTGGGGCGCCGGGGCGGTGGGTCAGTTGACCGCTCGCGCCGCGACGCTGCGCGGCGCCGCCCGGGTGCTCGTCGTCGACCGGCACGAGGAGCGGCTGCGGATGGCCGAGCGGCACGCCGGGGCGGAGCCGCTGGACTACCGCCGTACCGACGTCGCGGCGGAGCTGCGGGAGCGCAGCGGTGGACGCGGCCCGGACGTGTGCGTGGTCGCGGTGGGCGTACCCCCGACGCGGTCGGTCGTCGATCGGTTGGCCGGCCGGGACGTCGACCGCCCGGACGCGGTGCGCGAGGCGGTGCACGCCTGCCGCAAGGACGGCGTGGTGGTGGTGCTCGGCGGGGCCCAGGGGCACGTGGACGCGTTCGCGCTGGGCGCGGTGACCGACAAGCGGCTCACGGTGCGGGGGGCACGCCGGCCGGACCTGCGCGACGTGCCGATGCTGCTGCACCGGATGGCCCGCGACGAGCTGCGTACCGAGCACCTGGCCACCCACCGGCTGCCGCTGGAGGACGGCCTCCGCGGGTACGCGCTGTTCGCCGACCGCGCCGACGGCTGCGTCCGGGCCGTGTTCACGCCGTGACCGCGCCCTCCGATCGGCGCTGGGCGATGGCGGGTGGCAGACTCGGGGGATGGCTGGGGAGCGGGCGTACGACGTGGTGCTGTTCGGGGCGACCGGCTTCACCGGGGGGCTGACGGCCGAGTACCTGGCCCGGCACGCGCCGCCCGGGTTGCGGTGGGCGCTGGCCGGGCGCAACCCCGATCGCCTCGCCGCCGTGCGCGGCCGGCTCGCCGCGATCGACCCCACGCTGGCCGACCTGCCGCTGCTCACCGCCGACGTGACCGACGCCGGGTCGCTGCGCGCCGTGGCGGAGAGCGCCCGGGTGGTCGCCAGCACCGTCGGCCCGTACGTCCACCACGGGCAGCCACTGGTCGCGGCCTGCGCCCGAGCCGGCACCGACTACCTGGACATCACCGGGGAGTCGGAGTTCGTCGACCTGATGTACGTCCGCCACCACGCCGAGGCGACCGCCAGCGGCGCCCGGCTGGTGCACGCCTGCGGGTTCGACTCCATCCCCCACGATCTGGGCGTCTGGTTCACCGTCAAGCAGCTGCCCGCCGGCGTTCCGATCACCGTGGACGGCTACGTACGCGCCGGTGGCCGGTTCTCCGCCGGGACGTACCATTCCGCGCTCACCGCGTTCGCCCGGACCGGGGAGGCCAGCCGGGCCGCCCGGGCCCGCCGGGCGGTCGAGCCGCGCCCCACCGACCGCCGCGTCCGGGCGGTGCCCGGCCGGCTGGCCCGCTCGGCGGAGCTGGGCATCTGGACCGTGCCGCTGCCCACCATCGACCCGCAGGTGATCCGCCGAACGGCTGCCAGCCGCCCGGAGTACGGCCCGGACTTTCGCTACCGGCACTTCGCCGCCGTGAAGCGGCTGCCGACCGTGCTGGTCAGCGCGGTGGGGCTCGGCGCGCTGGTCGGCCTGGTGAAGGTGCCGCCCACCCGACGTTGGCTGCTCGGGCGGCTCGCCTCCGGGCAGGGCCCGACCCCGCAGCAGCGGGCGGCGTCCTGGTTCCGGGTCCGGTTCGTCGGCACCGGCGGCGGGAAGCGCGTGGTCACCGAGGTCGCGGGGGGCGACCCGGGCTACGACGAGACGGCGAAGATGCTCGCCGAGTCGGCGCTGTGCCTGGCGTTCGACGACCTGCCGCCGACCGCCGGCCAGCTCACCCCGGTCGCGGCGATGGGTGACGCGCTGCTGGACCGGCTGGTCCGGGCCGGGCTCACCTTCCGGGTGCTCAAGCGGGACGATGCCACGCCGACGGCGCAGCGGGACGCGGAGCCGGCGGCTTGACCCTCGACCAGGTCGAGGGGGCAGGATGCCCGACGTGGTGAGCGACCTGCACAGCATCGGCGAGTTGGCCCGGGCCAGCGGCCTGACCGTCAGCGCGCTGCGCTTCTACGACTCGGCGGGCGTGCTGACGCCGGCCCTGGTCGACCCGGTGACGGGTTACCGCTGGTACACCGACGAGCAGATCGGCCCGGCCCGGCTGGTCGCGGGGCTGCGCCGGGTCGGCATGCCGGTGCCCGAGATCGCCGCCGCCGTCCGCGCCGAGCCGGCCGAGGTGCACCGGCTGCTCGACGCGCACCTGCGCCGGCTGGCCGACGGGCTGGCCGACGCCCGCCGCGAGATCGTCCGGCTCCGGGCCCTGGTCGACCCGGCGCCCACGACGGTGACCACGCTGCTGCTCTCCCCCGCCGAGCTGGCCGCCGCCCTCGACGCGGTGCGCTTCGCCGTCGGCGCCAACCCGGAGCTGCCGGCGCTGTCCGGGGTGCTGCTCGACGTGGAGCCGGACGGTGTGCGCCTGGTCGCCACCGACCGGCACCGGCTCGCGCTGGCCCGGGCCGGTGCGGCCGTCGACGGACCGCCCGCGCGGGTGCTCGTGCCGGTGGACCTCGTCGACCGGCTGCGCCGGCTGCTCGACACCGCCGACGCCCGGGAGGTGCGGCTGACCGTGGCCGGCGTCGACCTGCGGGTGGCGGTGGCCGGTCGGACGCTCACGGGCACCGCCCTGCCGTACGACTTCCCGGACTACCGTCGGCTGCTGCGCGAGGCGGTCGGCGAGCGGCCGGCCGCGTACCGCATCCCGGTGGACGTGGTGGCGCTGCGCGCGGCACTGCGCGACCCGGCCGCTCCCACGCTGGCCCGCGAGTACGCCGGCACGCCGCTGGCGGTCTCCGTTCTCGGCCTCGACGACTCCGGCGGCCTGCGCCTGCTGCACCCCACCGAGCTGGCCGCGGCCGACCCGGCGCCCGATCCGGTGAGCGGGCTGCGGTTCGGGGTCAACGGCGAGTACCTGCTCGACGCGCTGGACGCGGCCGGCGGCCCGCAGCTGGTGCTGGAGCTGGACGGGCCGATCGCCCCGCTGGCCGTGCGCCGCCCGAACGACGAGGACACCTTCTCCGTGCTGATGCCGATCCGGCTGTAAAACCTGTCGCGCTCCCCGTACCCGGGTGCGAAGGTGCGCGACGGTAGCATCTGGTGGTTCACCAGTGAACCCCGGACGGAGGCGTACGGAGCAGCATGCTCGACATGGAGTTGATCCGGAAGGATCGCGAGGCGGTGGCGACCGCGCTGGCGAAGCGTCTGGATCCCGCCGAGGTCGATCGGGCCCTGGACGAGATCCAGCGGCTCGACCAGGAACGGCGCGCCCTGATCACGGAGATCGACGCCGAGCGGCAGCGCCGCAAGGCGGAGGCCCGTGCGTACGCGCAGGCGAAGCGCGCCGGCACCGAGCCGCAGGTCACCGCGCCCGAGGCGGAGCGCAAGCAGCTCGCCGAGCTGGAGTCCCAGTTGGACGAGGTGCAGGCCCGGCTGCGCGACGCGATGAGCGAGCTGCCGAACCTGCCCAGCGACGACGTCCTGCCCGGCGGCAAGGAGGCGAACCGGGTCGTCAAGACCTTCGGCGAGCCGCCGGTGATCGAGAAGGTCCGCGACCACGTGGAGCTGTCCCGCGCGCTGGGTCTGGTCGACTATGAGCGCGGCGTCAAGCTCGGCGGCTCCGGCTTCTGGATCTACACGGGGGTCGGCGCGCGGCTGGAGTGGGCGCTGCTCAACTACTTCGTCGACCAGCACATCAGGGCCGGCTACGAGTTTTTGCTCCCGCCGCACCTGCTGCTCGACTCGGCCGGTTTCGCCGCCGGTCAGTTCCCCAAGTTCTACGACGACGTCTACCACCTGGACGCCGACTCCGCGCCGCGCGGGCAGTTCCTGCTGCCCACGTCGGAGACGGCGATCCTGGGCGCGTACCAGGACGAGATCCTGGAGACCACGAAGCTGCCGCTGAAGGCGTTCGCGTACACGCCCTGCTACCGGCGGGAGTCGGCCGGGTCGCACTCGGACGAGCGCGGCACGGTGCGCGGGCACCAGTTCAACAAGGTGGAGATCTTCCAGTTCACCCTGCCCGAGCAGGCGGACGCGGCACTGGAGGAGATGCTCGCCCACGCCGAGAGCCTGGTCGAGGGGCTGGGTCTGCACTACCAGCGGACGCTGCTCTCGGCGGGTGACGCGAGCGCCTCGATGAAGAAGACCCTCGACATCGAGGTGTGGATGCCGAGCACCGGCAAGTACAAGGAGGTGTCGTCGGTCTCCTGGGCCGGCGACTACCAGGCCCGCCGGGCGGCCATCCGCTACCGCGAGCCGGGTGCCAAGCAGACCCGCTTCGTGCACACCCTCAACGGCTCCGCGCTGGCCACCAGCCGGCTCTTCCCGGCCATCCTGGAGCAGTACCAGCAGGCCGACGGCTCAGTCCTGGTCCCCGAGGTGCTCCAGGACCGCCTGGGCACAGACCGCCTGTCCCCGCGCTAAACCCCGCCTCCCGCTGTCGATCATGAAGTTATTGCCCGCCGCCTCGGCGTGTCGCGGCAACAACTTCATGATCGACGCTGGGAGGGCGGCGGCGCCTGAGCAGGGGTACCGCCAGGAGGAGGGCTGCCAGGGCGGCCAGGAGTGGTGTCGGGCCTAGCGTGTCGACGGTGTTCGACAGGGTTTGCTGGAACTGTGTTGCCGCTCGGATGATCGGGTCGCGCAGGGCGTCGCGGCGGCCGGCGGCCAGCCGCAGCTCGTACCAGCCGTACCAGGCGACGTACCCGCCCGCGAGCAGCAGCACCAGGCCACTGAGCCGGGGCACCAGCGCGCCGGCGACGCGCAGCCGGGCCACCAGCCCGTCGCGCAGCAGCGCCACACCGAGCGCGGCGACCGCGACCACCAGACCCATCCCGAGGGCGTACGCGCCGAACAGGGCCAGCCCGCGGCCGGTCGAGCCGGCCTGGAGGCTGGTCACCACGATGGCGAGAAACGGTGCGATGGCGCAGCCGAGCGACGCCAGCGCGTACACCGCGCCGAACAGCGCCATCGACGGCCAGGACCTGGTCAGCCGGGGCGCCCGCGCGGTCCACCCGGGCGCGGGCAGCCGTCGACCGGCGAGCAGCCAGCAGCCGGCCACCACCAGTAGCAGTCCGAGCGCCACGGTCAGCCACGGCAGCCGGGGACGCAGCCAGCCGGCCAGCGGCGCGAGCGCCAGGCCGAAGGCGCCGAAGACCACCACGTACCCCAGGGTGAGCCCGGCCGCCGCGGTGAGCGCGCGGCCGACCGCGCCGCGGGTGTCCGACGCTCCGGCGACCAACAGCGAGAGGTACGCGGGCAGCAACGCGAAGCCGCACGGGTTGACCGCGCCGAGCATGCCGGCGGTCAGCGCGAGCAGCAGCGGGGCGGTCACGCCCCGGCCAGGGCGGCGACCCGGGCGCTGAGCGCCTCACCGTCCAGGAAACCCTGGTGGACGACCTTGCCGTCCCGGTCGATGATCACAAAGATGCTCTGCTCGGTCACCTTGAACCGCTTCCAGAGCACGCCCTTGCGGTCGTCGATCTGCGGCGTGTCGCCGAGGTCGAACTCGCTGACGAAGTTCTTCATGTCCCGCTGCTCGCCGAGCCCGGCGACGCCGACGATCGGCACGGTGTCCCGGTACTTCGGCGCGATCTCGGCCACCGTCCACGCCTGGCTGGCGCAGGTGGCGCACCACGGCGCCCAGAACCAGAGCACCACCGGCCGGCCGGCCAGTCGCGTCGCGTCGAACGCGCTGCCGGTGAGGGTGGTCCCGCTGAAGCGCAGGACGTCCGGGACCTGGACCTGGACCGGGGCCGGCGCGGCCGACGGCGAGCCGGTCGCGGAGGCAGCCGGGGTGGCCGGGGAGCTGGCCGGGGCCGGCGCGGTCCCGGCGGCGGCAGCGTCGGGCGGCACCGTGCCGGTGCAGGACGCCGTGGCGAGCAGGGTGGCGACGAGCGCCCCCACGATGGCGGCGCGGCGCGGGTACGCCGCCGCTGTCCGCCCGATCGGCTTGCGCATCCGCAGCTCCGTTCGACAGGTGTGGTGGTCAGTGCCTTTCCCTACTCGGCCTTGGCGAGGCGCAGGGCGAGTTCCGGGCAGACCTTGACGGCCTTCAGGGCGCCCTCGCGCAGCCAGGTCGGCACGGGAGTGGTCGGGAACGCCGGATAGCCGTTGCCGTCCAGCCGGATGAAGTCCGGCACCACGTGCGCGCAGAGGCCGTGCCCGTCGCAGCGGGACCAGTCCAGGGTGAGCATCTGCGGATTGGGGTCGGGCGCGCCGGGCAGCCCCATGACGCCCTTGACCCGCCGGCCGCAGCCGTCGCCGGTGCTGTGCAGCCGCAGGTCCTCGGCGAAGACCTCGATCGCGGAGAGGGCGAACCGGGCCGTGCCGTCCGGGTGGCTGCACGCGCCGCGGCCCTTGACGTCGCCGGCGGCGGCCCGCACCACGTCGGCCGGTTGGCTGCCGGCCACGGCCAGGTCGACCGCGCGGGCCAGGTCCGGCAGGCCCATCTTGCACGGGCCGCACTGGCCGGCGGACTCGCCGGCCAGGTAGCGCACCACCTGGGCGGCCTCGCCGAGCGGGCAGGTGTCGACGCCGATCGGGATGATGATGCCGGCGCCGAGGGTGCCGCCGACCGCGGCCAGGCCCTTGCGGGAGACCTCGGCCTTCTCCGCCGCCTCCGGGGTGATCCACTTGCCGTGGTAGCCGCCCATCAGGATGCCCTGGACGTCCGGGACCTCGCACAGGTCGAGAACGTCGCGCAGCGGCATGCCGGCCGTGCACTCCACCACCGCCGGACGGGCCGCCGCGCCGGTCACGGTGAGCAGCACGGTGCCCGGCTCGTCGTCGGTGCCGAGCGCCGCGTACTCGTACGGGCCGAGTCGTGCGCCGACGGCGAGCTGGGCGTACGTCTCGGCGTTGGACAGCAGGGTGGGCAGGCCGCCGACGCCGGAGTCGCTGGAGCGCTTCTTGGTGCCCGGCGGGATGTGCGGCAGCCCGTTGATGCCGTTGACCAGCGCGCCGCCCTCGCCGGAGATGAACCGATGCGGCACGGTGACGATGGTGGTCCGCACCGGCATCCGGCGCTCCGCGAGAGCCTCCATCAGCGAGTCCCGGCCGACACCGTCGTCGGCCACGCCGAGAACGATCTCCTCGGCGTCGAGCGCGTACGCGGCCAGCGCCGCGCCGTCGAGGATCAGGTGCGGGGCGCGGGTGAGCAGCACCTTGTCCTTCCAGCTGGCCGGCTCCCCCTCGCTGGCGTTGACGACCACCACCGCGGCGAGGTCCTGCCGCTCGCAGGACTCCAGCACCGCGCGCAGCTTGCGGGCGAACGGGAAGCCCGCCCCGCCCTTGCCCTTGAGCTGCATGCCCTCGACGAGCCGGAGCAACTGCGCCGGCTCCATCGGGCCGATCGGCCCGTGCACCTCCTCGTGCGCGGCCAGGTCGAGCCGGCCGAACTCGGCGAAGCCGGCGGTCAGCCGAGGCTCACCGACGCAGGCCACCGGCGGCACGGTCGTGCGCATCACTTCGCCTCACCCCGCAGCCCGGCCCAGTACGCCCCGTCCACGGCGTCCGCGCTGGCCTTGCGGCGCTTGGCGGACCGGCCCTCGCCGGCGGCCCGCCGGGCTCGCCGCGACGCCAGGTCGACAAGGGTCGGGGTGTCGTCGACGGGCGGCGGCACCTCCTCGGGCACGTACCGCGCCGGCGGGCGCCAGTAGTCCGGCTCCTCCGGCAGATCGTCCTCGACGCTGTGCCGGCCGCTGCCGCTGCGCGGCGCCGCCGAGATCGGACCACCCGAGATCGGGCCGGCCGAGATCGGCTCGGCGGAGACCGGGCCGGCGGAGATCGGCTCGCCGGCCTGCCAGCGGCGCGGGCTGTCCCACGGCTCCTCCGGCTCCTCGACGGCCCGTCGGGGCGGCGCCGAGTAACGGGTGCCCTCGTCCTCGGAGCGGGACCGGCGGCTGCTCTGCTCGGCGGCCGGCTCCTCGGCGCGACGGCGCCGGGTCGGGGCGGTCTCCTCGTCACGGGTACGCGACGCGCGCCGCCCGGTCACCGGCTCCAACTCCTCCTCGTCGCGAAGGCGGGTGCCGGTCTCCTCGACGCTGCGCCGGCTCGACCGGCGGGTCGTGGTCTCCGCCTCGTCGCGCCGTCCACGCGTCGGCCGGTCGGCGTCCTGCCGAGCCGCCGGTGCCTCGTCCCGCCGCCGTCGACTGGGCCGGGCCGGCTCGGCGAGCGAGCCGGGCTCGGGCACCACCGGAACGGTGAACCGCTCGGGGTCGCGCCGCCGTGGGCCGGGCGGCGCCGTCCAGGTGGCGGTGGTCGCCTCCGCCCAGGCGGGGCGCTTGTCCTCGCTGGCGTCGCGGCGACGGCTCAGGCCGGCCAGCAGCGACCGCCCGCGGCCCTCCTCGGTGGCCCGCCCGGCCAGCACCGCGTTGCGCACGGCGGCCTGGTGCTGCTCCCGGCTGCGCCGGCCGATGGTGACCGAGAGCCGAACCAGCAGCGCCAGCACGACGAACAGGATGCAGGCGAGGTAGCTGAGCACCACCCAGGACTTCGCGGCCCGACCGGCGTTGAGGCCGTGCACGATCGCGAAGGGCCAGGCGAGGTAGGCGGCGGAGTGCAGGGCGCGCCACAGCCACTTCGGACCGACGCCGGCGAAACGGGCCCGGATGATGCCGGTCCAGATCACGCTGACCATGAGCAGGGCCGCCACCGTGCCGAGGCCGACGTAGAGGCCCCGGCCGCCGACGAACGGCACCAGCGAGTCGGTCGCCGCCGCGCGACCGGTAGCGATCTTGGTGAGGACGTGGAAGAACAGCCCGGCGACGCCCAGGACGCCGGTGGCGCGGTGCGCCGACTGCATCAGCACCCGGTGCGAGATGCCCAGCACCAGCCGGTCGGTGGCGAGCAGGCCCAGCATCACGGTGAGACTCAACGACACCAGGGCGATCACCCCGGCGAAGAACTCGGTGAAGAAGAAGCCGTACGCGTACGCCGTCTGGCCGGCGCCGGTCAGCATGGTCGCCGCCCAGAGCGCGGCCAGCGCGGACGCGATCAGCAACGTCGTCGCCGAGCGCGACCTGGTCCGCACCCCCCGACTGCTGGTGCTGGTCCGGACCTCGGTGGCCTTCTGGTTCTGCTTTGCCCGGGCCATCTGCTCCTCGATCGTCTCGCGGCGGCGCACCACCGGCCGACCCCTGCTCCCCCATCCAGTACGGACCGGCGGGGCGAGCGGATCACCCGGGGACGGAAATTTCTGGGCCGGATCGAACCGACCGACGCCGGGACGCGTGTAACGGCCACCGTGGACAGTGATCGACATCCATACATTGACAGTCGTTGCAACACGCTTGTAACCTTTCGGCAAATTTCAGCATGGGTTGCAAGATTCGAGCAGCCGATGCGATCCCCCGCCGCACCACCACCCCCACCCCCGCTCCCGTCAGGAGTCCCGATGCACCGACGTCGACGCGGCTCGGCGATCCTCGCCCTCGGCCTGGTCGCCAGCCTGCTCGTCCCCCTCACCGCGGCGGCGCCCCCGGCCGCCGCCAGCCCGTCCGGCGCCAAGAAGGTCATCGTCCAGCTCTTCGAGTGGAACTGGCCGTCGGTGGCCAGCGAGTGCCAGAGCACGCTCGGCCCGAAGGGCTACGGCTACGTCCAGGTCTCGCCCCCGCAGGAGCACGTGCGGGGCAACCAGTGGTACATGGCGTACCAGCCGGTCAGCTACCGGATCGAGTCCCGCAAGGGCACCCGCGCCCAGTTCCAGTCGATGGTGAACACCTGCCACGCGGCCGGCGTCAAGGTGCTCGTCGACGCGGTGATCAACCACATGTCCGGCCAGGACAACGGCGGCACCGGCTGGGCCGGCTCGTCGTACTCGCACTACGACTATCCGGGCATCTACCAGACCCAGGACTTCCACCACTGCGGGCGCAACGGCGGCGACGACATCGCCAACTACAACGACCGGTACGAGGTGCAGAACTGCGAGCTGGTCAACCTGTCGGACCTGAAGACCGAGTCGGACTACGTCCGGACGAAGATCGCGTCGTACCTCAACGACCTGCTCTCCCTCGGCGTCGACGGCTTCCGGCTGGACGCCAGCAAGCACATGCCGGCCGCCGACATCGCCGCGATCAAGAGCAAGCTGTCCCGCTCGGCGTACATCGTGCAGGAGGTCATCTACGGCGCGGGCGAGCCGGTCCAGCCGACCGAGTACACCGGCAACGGTGACGTGCACGAGTTCCGCTACGGCAAGGACCTGGCCCGGGTCTTCCGCTCGGAGAAGCTGGCGTACCTGAGCAACTTCGGCGAGGGCTGGGGTCACCTGCCCACCGGGTCGGCCGCGGTGTTCGTGGACAACCACGACACCCAGCGGGACAACAGCGGGGTGCTGACCTACCGCGACCGGGGGATCTACGCCCTCGCGAACGCCTTCATGCTGGCCTGGCCGTACGGCTCGCCGACCGTCATGTCCAGCTACACCTTCAGCAACCGCGACGCCGGCCCGCCCTCGGACGGCAACAACAAGACGCTGAACACCGCCTGCTACTCCGGCTGGGAGTGCGAGCACCGCTGGCCGGTGATCGCCAACATGGTCGGCTTCCGCAACGCCACCGAGGGCGCGGGCGTGGCCAACTGGTACGACAACGGCAACAACCACATCGCGTTCAGCCGCAGCGGCAAGGGCTTCGTCACGCTCAACGACGAGGACTCCGCCGTGAACGGTCGCTCGTACTACACCGGGCTGCCCGCCGGCCGGTACTGCGACGTCATCCACGGCACGTACGCGGGCGGCACGTGCAGCGGACCGGTGATCACCGTGGACGGTAACGGCTGGTTCGCCGCGAACGTGCCGGCGCACGACGCGGTGGCCATCCACATCGGCGCGCGGGTCTGACCGACCCCGGGGCCTCCGGCCGGCGCGTATCGCCGAACCGGGGGCCCCGGACCGTCCACCGCCATAAAGTGGTTTGGTGTCGTTTGACCGAATGTCCCCGTACCGCCGCCGTGCCGGCTGGATCGCCGCCGGCATCGCCGTACCCGTGCTGCTTGCCGCCGCGCTGCTGGTCGGCCAGGCTCTCACCCCACGCTCGACGGCCCCCGACAGGCAGAACGTGGCCGCAGCCGACCCGACGCCGAGCAGCATCGAGCAGAGCCCGGAGGAGTCGGTCCCGCCGGCCGCGCCCGCCCCGGCCAGTCTGCCGGTGCTCGACTACGACCCCGCGCCCAAGGGTTTTCCCGCCGACCCGGCCACGATGGACGTCACGCCCCTGACCGAGGGCGTGCACCCGACCCGGCGGATCGCCGCGTACGACGCGCCCGGCGGACGGCCGCGGGCCTTCCTCGAACCGACGCTCGCCGGGGTCGAGCTGACCGTGCCGATCGCCGAGCGTCGGGTCGGCTGGACGGCCGTCCTGCTGCCCTCGGCCAACCGGCGTCTCGCCTGGCTGGCGCCCGGCGGGTTCGACACCGTGGCGCTGCGCGACCAGATCGTGGTCGAGCGCAAGGCGCACCGGCTCACCTGGTACCGGTCCGGCAAGGCGGTGCGCTCCTGGGAGACGAGTCTCGGCCAGTCCGGGCAGGAGACGCCGCTCGGGCGGACCTTCGTCCTGGGCCGCACCCCACCGCCCGGGGAGGTCTACGGCGGGGTGGACATCTACGCCCTCGGCTCGGTGCCCGACGACCCGGAGGCGGTGCCCACCGGGCTGCGCGGCGCGCACATCGGCCTGCACACCTGGTACAACGACGACGAACTGGGCGAGAACACCACCAACGGCTGCATCCGGGTCAACCGCAGCGGCCAGCGGGAACTGCTCGCCGAGGTCCGACCCGGCAGCAGCCTGGTGGTGGTCGACCGGCTCGCCACCCCGCCGCCGACCGCCTGAGCGGGGCCGCTCAGTCGCCGAGGAGCCAGCCGTTCTGCTCGGCGATGCGCACGGCCGCGGCCCGGTTGCGGGCGCCGGTCTTGCCGATCGCCGCGGAGAGGTGGTTGCGCACCGTCCCCTCGGACAGGTGCAGCGCCTTCGCCAGCTCGGCGACCGCGCCACCGGCGCGCGCCGCCCGCAGCACCTCGGTCTCCCGCTCGGTCAGCGGGCTCGCCCCGGTGGCCAGGGTCTCCGCGGCCAGCGTCGGGTCCACCACCCGCAGGCCGGCGTGCACCCGGCGGACCGCGTCGGCGAGCTGCCGGGCCGGGGTGTCCTTGACCACGAAGCCGTTCGCGCCGGCCTCCATGGCGCGACGCAGGTAGCCGGGCCGACCGAACGTGGTCACCACCAGCACCCGGCAGGCCGGCAGCGCCGCCCGCAGCGCGGCGGTGGCGGCGATCCCGTCCAGGCCGGGCATCTCCACGTCCAGCAGGGCCACGTCGGGCGTGTGCCGGAGGGCCTCGGGCACCACCTCGTCGCCCCGGCCCACCTCGGCCACGACAGTCAGGTCCGGTTCCAGCGACAGCAGCGCGGCCAACGCACCACGGACGAGCGCCTGGTCGTCGGCGAGCAGCAGCCGGATCGGCGTACCCGCCGCGCTCACCGGGCCGCCACCGGGGCGTGCACCCGCAGCAGGAAGCCGGTGCCGTCGTCCCGCCCGCGGCCCACTGTCACCACGGCGTCCAGCCGGCGGGCCCGTTCCCGCAGACCGACCAGCCCGTACCCGGCGGCGCCGGCGTCCGGCGTGGACGGCCCCCGGCCGTCGTCGCTCACCTCGACCCCGTCCGGGCGCACCCGGATCGTGCAACACCGCGCGCCGCTGTGCCGGACCACATTGGTCACCCCTTCGCGTACCGTCCACCCGAACAGCCGGTCCCACTCCCTCGGCAGCTCCGGCACCTCGGCCGGCAACTCCGCCGCGATGCCCGCCGCGGCGAGGGCGGACCGCGCGCCGGCCAGCTCCCCGGCGAGGGTGACCTCCCGGTACGCCCCGACGGTCTGCCGCACGTCGGCCAGCGCCGCCCGCGCCAGCCTCTCCACCTCGGCGATCTCGGCGGCCGCCCGGACGGTGTCGACCTCGATCAGCCGCCCGGCCAGCTCGGCCTTGATCGCCACCACGGTCAGCGAGTGCCCGAGGATGTCGTGCAGGTCGCGCGCGGCGCGGGCCCGCTCCTCGGCGACCGCGAGCCGGCCGATCTCCTGCTGCGCGGCCTGCAACTCGCTGTTGCGCTGGGCCAACCGGGACACGCCGAACATGGCGAACGAGGCGAGCAGCACCGCGAAGACGATGCCGTGCTCCGCCTCCCAGCCCGGCACCAGCCAGGACGCCAACGCGGGAGTCACGGCGCAGAGCGCCACGGTGACCAACGCCTCCCACGGCGGCAGCAGGAACACCCCGGCCGCGGCCACGTAGACCAGGGTCGCCAGCCAGTCGCCGCCGGTGCCCGGGATGCTGACCAGGCCCACCGCGAGCAGCGCCAGCAGGCCCAGCCGCGCGCGCCCCGCCGGGATCGGCAGCAGCAGCTGGCGCAGCCGGCGGGCCCACTGGAACAGCAGCACGTAGCCCAGACCGAAGACGACCAGGGCGGTCACCCCGACGACCCGCCGCCACGGCTCCGGCTGCTGCAACGCGGTGGAGATCGGAATGTTGAGGAAGAACAGCCACACGGCGGCCAGCAGCCAGCCGATGTACCGCCACTGGCGGTTCATCGGCTGGGGCTGCCCCGTCGGGAGGTCCATCGGCTCCACGCTAGCGGTCGCGGCGGTCAGACCCGAGCGGTGTCCCGGCGGAACAGCCGGGCCGCGCCGACGCCGAAGGCCACGGTCCAGAAGACCATGTTGGCCACCCCGGCCATGCTCACCCCGTCGCCGGTCAGCGGGGCGCGGGCCAGCTCACCCATGCCGTACACCGGGGTGAACTTCGCGGCCTGCTGGAGCACGTGCGGCAGCACCTCGACCGGCACGAACAGCCCGCCGAACATGGCCAGCACGGCCAGGATCGGCCCGATGAACTGCATGACGTTCTCGGCCGGCACCAGGTAGCCGATGAACAGACCGAACGCGGCGAAGACCAGCGAGCCGAGCCACGCGGCGAGCCCGGACAGCAGCCAGACGTCCAGCGGGAGGCGGACGCCGGCCGCGGCGCCCACCACGAACTCGATGACGACAGCCATCAGGCCGAGGGTCATCGCCGTGGCCACCTTCGTCGCCACGTAGGCGGTCGGGCGCAACGGGGTGAGCCGCAGCTGCCGGCTCCAGCCCAACGCCCGCTCGGTGGCCACCGCGCCGCCCGCGCTTGTGGTCGCCACCATCGCCGCGTACACGGCGAGGCTGATCATGACGTACGCCGTCACGGGTCGGCCGTTGTCCAGGGTCTGCCCCCGCTGCGGCAGGCCGAAGATGAGGAAGAAGACAGCCGGCATGATCAGCGTGAAGGCGAGGGTGCGGCGATTGCGCAGCACCCGCCGCAGTTCGATGCCGAGGACGGCCGGGGCGAAGCCACCCATTGCGGGCAGCCGGCGGTCGGGCTGGGTGGGTCGGTCGGGTCGGTCGGTGCGGGTGGCGGCGGGGGTGGCCGGCAGGGTGGACATCTCAGGCTCCGATGCGCTCGGTGGTCAGGGCGAGGAAGGCGTCCTCGAGGTTGCGGGAGGTGATCTCCACGTCCCGGGCGGCGGTCCGGGTGAGCAGGTGACGGGCGATCGCGTCCGAGTCCCCGGTACGCACCAGCACGCTGTCGCCGCGTACCTCCACGGCGTCCACACCGGGCAGCGCGGCGAGCGCCGCCTGGTCCGCGCCGGGCAGGGTGGCCCGGACCGTACGGCCGGCGGCCAGGTTCTTGATCTCCGCGGTGGTGCCGTCGGCGACGATCCGTCCCTGCCGGACCAGCACGATCCGGTCGGCGTACGCGTCCGCCTCGTCCAGGTAGTGGGTGGCGAAGATGACCGTCCTGCCGTCGCGGGCGTCGCGGCGCAGGGCCTGCCAGAAGTCCCGGCGGCCCTCGACGTCCATCCCCGTGGTCGGCTCGTCGAGCACCATCAGGTCCGGGTCCGGCAGCAGGGCCAGCGCGAAACGCAGCCGCTGCTGCTGACCGCCCGAGCACCGGCTCACGATCCGGTCGGCGATGTCGGCGATGCCGGCGCGCTCCAGCACCTCGGCGGCGGGGCGGGTGTGCCGGTAGAAGTGGGCGGTCATCCGCACGGTCTCGCCCACGGTGAGGTCCTTGAGCAGCCCGCCGGTCTGGAGTACGGCGGCGACCCGACCCCGGGCCACCGCGTCGTCGGCGGTGCCGCCCAGGACGCGGACCGTGCCCGCGTCCGGGCGGGCCAGGCCGAGCAGCATGTCGATGGTGGTGGTCTTGCCCGCCCCGTTGGGGCCGAGGAACGCCACCACCTCGCCGGGCTGCACCCGCAGGCTCAGCCCGTCGACCGCGGTGACCGTACCGAAGGTCTTGGTGAGGCCGTTCAGCTCGACGGCCGGATGCGTACTGGTCATGCAATAGATGCTCCGGCGTCGCGGACGTCGGCTCCCGGAGCGGCCGTCACGTTCCGGCCGTGACATTTGTCAGGGACGGCCCGCCGGCGGGTCGATGTGGCACGCCTGGCTGGACACGGAGTGTGACGGCCATGGCAGGAGATACGGCCCAGAGCGATATGACTCAGAGTCATAGATATACCTCTGCGTCATATCGCCTTCCGACAGGTCCGCCACCGCCCCTGGCTCTTGCGCTCCGCCCGGTCCGAGCCCACCGGCAGGCATTGCCAGCGCGGCAGCGGGTAACCGCCGGGCCGGACAGCGACACCGGGAGGACGCGATGGGTGCCACGCCGCAGGGCCGGGTCGACACGGTCGTGCTGATCCACGGACTCTGGATGACCCCGCGCAGCTGGCAGGGGTGGGTCGAGCGGTTCACCGAGCGCGGCATGCACGTCATCGCCCCCGCCTGGCCCGGGATGGACCGGTCCGTGGAGCAGTTGCGCGACGACCCCACCCCGATCGCGCAGCAGAGCATGGCCACGATCATCGCCCACTACGACCGGATCATCCGGGCGCTCCCCCAACCGCCGATCATCATGGGGCACTCGTTCGGAGGCCTGTTCGCCCAGGTCCTCGCCGACCGGGGCCTCGGCGCGGCGGTGGTGGGGGTGCATCCGGCAGCGATCAAGGGGGTGCTCAAGGTGCCGCTGAGCCAGCTGCGCTCCGGCTTCCCAATCCTGCGCAGCCCCGCCAACCGGAACAGGGCCGTCCCGTTCACCCCGGACGACTTCGCCTACACGTTCGGCAACACGCTCAGCCGCGAGGACTCCGACCGGGCCTGGCAGCGCTATGCGGTCCCCGGCGCCGGTCGGGTGTTCTTCGAAGGCGCGTTCGCCAACCTCGACCCGCGCTCACCCGCCCGCGTCGACACGGGACGCGACGACCGCGCGCCGCTGCTGTTGATGGCGGGCGGGGAGGACCACGTGGTGCCGGCGTCGGTGGTCCGTACCAACGCCGGCCTCTATCAGAAGTCCCGGGCGCTCACCGCGTACGAGGAGTTCCCCGACCGGTCGCACTTCACCGTCGGGGCGCCCGGCTGGGAGGCGGTCGCCGACTACGCCCTGGACTGGGCGCTGCGCGCGGCGGCACTGCCCCGCGAGGCGACGATCGCCAGCGAGGCCCCCCGCCGCTGAGCGGCCATCGCCGATCCTCACGAAGGAACTAGCGCATTCACTACTAAAGGACGACGAACCGCACAGGTTCGTCCAGCACCACGGCAGCGCCGTCCAGGTCGGCCAGGCGCGCCGCGAGCGTCGCTGCGGCCGACCGTTTCGGCAGGGCCGCGCCGAACTTGAGACCGTCCAGGGCCTTGTCATTGACCTCAGGCAGGCACAGTCGGGTGGCCGCGTCCGCGGTGAGTGCCCGCCAGGTCGCAGGTGTGACATCTTCCCGTAGTCGGATGCTGTTGCCGTCGAAACGCTCCACCGGATCGACGACTTCGCCCAGCGTGGCGGTCAACGTGGCATTCGCCCGGGAGCGGCCGGTGGTGACGGCGTGGCCGATCCGGCGCAGCGCCTCGGCGAAGTTGTCCCGGAGCTGGTCGGTGACGACGTACCGGCGCAGGTCGGCGCCCTCGGCGGCGCGGACGACGAAGTCCCCGTCCCCGACCGAGGTCGGGATCTCGATCACGTCCCGCAGCAGGGTCATCTCACGCCTCGCAACCGCTCCCCGTGACGCTGGCGTCACCGGCGACCCTAAGGCGTCGTCGCCGCAGGTCCCCAGTCCCGGGCTGGCGTGGTAATGATCAGCGCCTATTGCGAGGGCTGCCGCAACTGCGCGGCGTCGCACTCGGCCAGTTCTTCGGCTTCGAGTAGAGCGGCGGCGACCAGCCTGCGGCGTCGGCGTGGACCTCGCCACCACCACGACATGAGGTCTTTCACATGTTTTCCCAGGTAGGAATGGACGGCGTGTGACGCATGTTGGTGCCAGACATGGTTGATCTTCGTAAGCTCGGCTCGTCAGACCTCGAGGTCTTCCCGCTCGCGCTCGGCGGCAACGTCTTCGGCTGGTCGGCCGACGAGGCGCAGTCAGTTGCCGTGCTCGACGCGTACGCCGCCGCGGGCGGCAACTTCATCGACACCGCTGACATGTACTCGGCCTGGGTGCCCGGCAACCAGGGCGGCGAGTCCGAGGCCATCATTGGGAACTGGCTCTCGGCACGCGGCAACCGCGATTCCATGATCATCGCCACAAAGGTCGGCGCCCACCCGACGTACAAGGGGCTGGCCGCCACGACCATCAAGGGCGGGGTCGAGGAGTCGTTGCGCCGCCTGCGCACTGACTACATCGACCTGTACTACACCCACTACGACGACCCCACCCTGCCGGTCGAGGAGATCATCACCACGCTCGACCAACTGGTGAAGGAGGGAAAGGTCCGAGCAATCGCCGCCTCCAACATCAGCCCCGAGCGACTCGAGGCCTCCCTCGCCTTCTCCGACAGCCAGAACCTCGCCCGCTACGTGGCTCTGCAGCCGCACTACAACCTGGTCTCGCGCGATACGTACGAGGGGGACCTGGAGACGACGGCCGCGCGGCACGGCCTCGGAGTCGTTCCCTACTACTCGCTCGCCTCCGGCTTCCTGACCGGCAAGTACCGGCCGGGCGCGACGGTGAACAGCGTACGGGCGCAGGGCGCCTCGGAGTACCTGAAGTCGGAACGGGGGCAAAAGGTCCTCGCAGCACTCGACGAGATCGCCACCGCGCGGGGTGCCGAGATGGCCACCGTGGCGCTCGCCTGGCTCCTCGCTCAGCCGACCGTCGTAGCGCCGATCGCGAGCGCGCGGACCGTCGAGCAACTGCCGGCACTGCTCGCGGTCGCTGACCTCGCGCTGACGGAGGCGGAGGTCTCGGCGCTGACCGCCGCCTCCGCGTAACCGAGCCTGGTAGGGAGCCGTACCGCCGGCGCGGACGTTCATGCCCGGGTGTCGTGCCCGGAGGGGCGCGGCATACCGGGCACAAGCGGTTCGCAACCGTACCGGCCGCGTATGGCAGCGCGGGCATGGCTCGTTTCAGACAGATCAACAGGCCTCGCGCCCGACTACGAGAAGTGCTCTTTTCTACGTAGTACCCGTAGGCGAAGCTACCGTCCTTCGGACCGCTGATGCTGGCCTCGTACACCGCGAGCGCCGCGGCGGTGACCGGCCCGGCCGGTCACCGCCAGCGGAACCGCCGGGAACACGCGCCGTCGTGGTCGGACCGGAGCAGGCACCGCGGGCCGCCGGGCATGATCCGGTCGCAGAAGACCCAGTGGCGTACGTCCTGGTCGTCCTCCGCCGAGACGGTGGTGCCGCCCGGGTCGGTCTGCGGCAGGACGTGGGTCCAGTGCGCCACCACCCGGGCGAGGCGCTGGGCGGAGAGCAGGTCGTTCGCGACCACCGGCAGGTGGATGACCCAGCGCTCGGTCACCGGTCGTACCCCCGCTCGTTGCGGGCCCGGGCCTGCTCGGACTGCCAGCGGCGCAGCGCGTCCTTGACCCGGTCGGTCTCCCGGCGGCTCTGCGCGAGCGCGTCGTAGACGACGGCCAGGTCACCGGCGATCCGGTCGAGGAACTCCCGCACCTCCTGCGGGTCGAGCCCACGCCGCCCGAACGGGGTCGGCCGGAAGCCTCGCTCGCGCACCTGCCAGGGGCGCAGCGGATGGTAGGCCGCCGAGCGGTAGCAGGTCGGCCCGCTGACCGACCGCTGACGACGCCGGGCACGCCGGAAGAAGACGCGCATGACAGGACCTGCCTCTCACCGTCGAGATTGACCTGTGGAAGGGCGGGCCCATCGGCCCGCCGCGCACCGACGGACCCACCCCGGCACCTGCCACCGCAGCCTTCAATCAGCAGTACGGAAGCAGGGCCAGTCGAGTAGCCCGAAAGGCGAGCACTGTTCGTGACTCAGGCGATTCGTGGCCTCACTCATCGTGCAGCGAACCGCACCCTTTATGCAACTCCCGATCTGGGAGTGGTTCGTTGCGGAGCCTGTCTCGTTCCGTCACACTGACGGGCATGACTGGAAGTCCGACCGTCCGACGTCGACGCCTGGCTGCCGCGCTTCGTCGCCTCCGCGAGCAGACCGGCATGACCGCCGACCAGGCCGCCAAGGAGGTGGGCATCTCAAAGTCGGCGATCAGCCGCATCGAGAACGCCCAGGTCTCCGTCATGCCGCCGGTCGCCCGTGGCCTCCTTGAGCTGTACGGCGTCGAGGGCGAAGAGGTGGACGCGCTGGTCCAGGTCGCCCGCGACGCCCGCAAGCGCGGCTGGTGGCAGGCGTACGACGACGTGCTGCCCGACTGGTTCGAGGTCTACGTCGGACTGGAGGCGGAGGCGTCGGAGATCCGCGCCTTCCAGCCGCAACTGATCCCGGGCCTGCTTCAGACAGCCGACTACGCCCGCGCGGTCATCCGTGCCGAGCATCCGGACGCCCCGGGCGGCGAGGTGGATCGGCGGGTGGAGCTGCGAATGCGCCGACAGAACACCGACACGCCCCCGAAGCTCTGGGTAGTGCTGGACGAGGCGATCCTGCGGCGACCGGTCGGTGGCACCGAGGCGTTCAAGGCGCAGTTGGGGCGGCTGGTCGAGGAGGCGGACCGGCCGGGCCGCACCATCCAGATCCTGACCTTCGGCGCAGGCGAGTACGGGTCGATGGGCAGCGCTTTCAGCGTGCTGACCTTCCCGGAGCCGGCCGATCCGGGGGTCGTCTACGTCGAAACCCGCGCGGGTAGCCTCTATCTCGAGGGCCAACAGGTCAGGGAGTACAGCCGCGTCTTCGAGCACCTGGTCGCCACGGCGACCAGCGCTCGCAAGTCGCGCGACCTGATCCAGGGGGCGATCGACGAGCTATGAGAGGGCGGCGCGGGTGGAAGAGGTCAACCAGGCCCCGGTGACCTGGCGCAAGAGCACCCGCAGCAACGGCTCCGGCGACTGCGTCGAGGTCGCCGACAACCTGGCGGGCAAGGTCGGGCTGCGTGACAGCAAGGACCCGACCGGCCCGGTGCTGACGTTCGGCCCGACCGCCTGGTCGACCTTCGTCGCCAGCGTCAAGCAGGAGACGCTCGGCCGCTGACACCTCCTACTCGAAGGGATGCCGTCCGGTTGCCGAAGCGGCATCCCTTTGTCGTCTCCCGATCCCGGCTGCCGAGCCATCAACCGAGCCGAGCAGGGCAAACAGCGGCTGGTGGAGGCCGCCATCACCCTGCAAGGCAGCGGCCGAGCAGTCCGGCAGTACATCAAGTTCTGGGTTGACCGCGAGCATCGGCGACACCCCGCAACCGCGTGCCGGCGTTGACGCCCGGCGGGGGCGCATCAAGATGGCCCGGTGGAATCGAACGAGCTGAAGGCACAGGCACAGGCGCTCCGGGCAGCCGGCAGGACGCCCAAACAGATCGCCCGGGAGCTCGGCGTCACCCGTGCCGTGGCCACCAAACTCGTCCGTGGTGTGGCCGTTACGCGACCAGGCCGCGTTCACCCCTCGGAACTCCCGCTCGTGGGCTGTTGGATCAGCCGTCAGTGGAGCAACGGCCTGACTATCACGGAGCGGCCCGCCGACTGGATCGACGATGAAGCACTTCCACCGATGGCGATGGGAGCAGGCCTGGTCAGCGTCGCGGTCGCCCGCGCCGACGGCGACGCCGTGACCACCTGCGGGTTCCTGGTCGACACTTACTGCCTCGGTGTCAAGAACGCCGTGCCGCCTACGACGACCGACCTGGACGAGCTGCCGTACTTCCTCGGCGACTTCTTCCAGGCTTACGAATCCGGGGCGGTCAAGGCACCCATCGACCTCGCCCGACACCTGGTCTTCGGGGCCGTCGACTACGCCCACGGCCTCGGCTTCGACCCGCATCGCGACTTCTACAGCAGCGCACCCCACCTCGGAACGTGGGACCCGCCGAGCCTGATCACGTTCGGTCTGGGCGGCAAGCCCTACTTCCAGCAAGGCCCGTACGACAACCCCGACCGGATCATCCGCGCCCTCGACAAGTCAGTCGGCCCCGGCAACTACCACTTCACGGCAGTCGCGATCGGGCGCTGAGCGACATCACCGACGGCCGCTGTTCTCGGAGGTGTCGCAGCGCCTACCGGCGCCGCCTGGTCTCCAACGGCCACTCCAGGCTCACCTTCTCGTCTCGCCCCTGCCTGTCAAAGAAGGCCTGCAGCTCGCGCTTCTGCTCGGCGAACCAGGTGACCTGCGCCTGGTGGAGATCATCGGGTCGCATCCGGGCGATCCGCTCATGGCGGGTCGCGATTGATACCGCCAATTCGGCAGCCGCCCGCGCGTCGCTCGCGGCATCATGGGCGTTCGTCAACTCGACCTCGTAGTACCTAGAGAGGTCGCCCAGCCGCCACCCTCCGGACCAGTCGGGCTCAACCTCCCGGTGCAGGATCGACGGATCTATGATGCTGGCCCGCTCCCATTCCACCGCCGGCAGACCGTGCCGGGCCAACTCGGTGTGGAGCGCCGTGACGTCGTAGTGAGCGCAGAAGGCGACGAGCGGTGTGCCGTTCACGATCAGCTTGGCGATCTCGGTGCTGAGCTCGGCCAACGCCTCACGGGGTGCCGCCCCGGCGTCGCGCACCAGCTCGTCGGTGATGCCGTGGATGGCGATGGCGTCCGCCGGAATCGGCACCCCCGGATTGATCAGCCAGGTCTTGGCCGTGCCGTCGGCGTAGACCAAGGCTGCGGACACGATCCGCGTGTCCTGTGGCTCGCCGTCAGTGCCCTCGATGTCGAAACCGACGACAGGCATGTCGTGCCACCCTCGGTGATTCCCCACCGGCGGCGCGGCCTGGATCGGCGCGCAATCGTGGTGGAACGAATTCCAGCGGCCGCCGAGCCTGAGAGCCTGCCCGGCTCCGGCTGCCACCCACTGTCCACACTTACCACAGCGTCCGGCGAACTTGTTGATCACGTTGAGGGGTCTCCCGGCAGTCTCGTCGCGCTGCCTCCCGCATGGAGCAGGCGAGGAAGCTACGCGTTGATCGGTACAGCTAAAGATCTTGACTCACCGATCTTGCGTACGTGACCCCGCAGGCCCCGACGATTGGGCGAGATCGTCGACCTTTGTAGACGGACACTGCGAACGCTGAGACAGCGGGCCCCGCCAACTCGGGCGTCACGACCCGCGTGTGGTCGATAGCGCGCGCACCGGATGAGGCATATACATCAACCCGAGATAGCCCCACACGAGAAGGCTGCCGGGAACGCCGTCGTGTGGCTACGGCCCGCTGGCTCGACTGCGGCCGCTTACCGCCAGCAGGCGGTCGACATGAGGTTCGTCGTATCAACCGGCGGCAGGCCGTCATCGAGACCGCGTAGCCGATCGTAGACGTCGCGCATCGCAGTCTTGTCCGGGATGTGCTCGCTGCCTGCCGCGCGTTCGAGGACTGTCAGCGTGTTCACCAGCCTGATCGATCCCACCGCACGGCCTTGAGCTCGAAGCCGTTGCAGTCGGCCTACTTCCGAGGTGGCTAGGCGCGCTCCTGCCCCATCGTCAATGAGCACGGTCATCGACTCGCCAGCTTCGGCAGCGACCACAGCGTGCGCCACTACCATTACCTCGCCCAGGTCTCTCGACTGCTTCAGCCGCTCGTGCATGGGTTGCCGGGTGATCCGGTGGACCACTGCGGCGAGTTCGGGTGTCTCGTCGTCGGAGAGAATCTGTAGCCAGCGCGGTGCCAGCTTTCGCCACACTGTCGCGGCGGGACGGAAGCGCGGGTCGTCCCGAGACTTGCGCATGACCTCCGACTGGACCGTCTCCGGGGCGCTGAGCGGGCCGAGAATGCCGATCAGGAGCCGCTCTCGGTTTATCGAGAGGAAGTTCAGGCTGGGCCCAGCGTCAATGATCGGCCGTTGACTCATCGTGCGTCTGTCTCGATCGTCCGGTCCGGCGGGTCGTCTGGCGCGCTCAGGTCCTCGTCCAGCGCCGCCAGGTCGATCGGAACCTCCGGCAGCTCAGCGGGATCGGCCCAGGCGATCGGACGGTCGACAGGCACCACGCCCGCTTCCCGCAGCTCCGCTTCGGCGGCCTCTGCGGCGATGCCACGCAGGTTGGCGATGGCCTGCACGGGGAGCACGCCCTCCACGTAGCCCTTGGTCGCGCGGGCGAGCAGACGTTGCGGAGCCCGCCGCTTGTCGGAGTCGGCCTGCAGTGCGTGGTATTGGTCGATCCACCCGAAGCGCACCGCAAGCTGGGGTGTGGAGAGGGCCATCCACTCCGTCTTGGTGGTGGCGTTGATGTACCCGCCCTGGTGCAGCGCGATGGCTGCGACGGCGGGTGAGACCAGGAATCGCTGGACGACCACGGAGAGGGTGGACCGCGTCGCAGCCTGCTCTCGGTCGCCGAGGAAATCCCGGAGGCCGTCCGAGGGGAGAAGCAGGTGCCTGGCGAAGGCATCGGCCCGGATCTCGGCAGGGGACCGAGCGCTCAGGTCGCCCGCGTCGGCGTCCGCCCAGTCTCCGAACTGCACGTGGCCGAGCTCATGAGCCAGCATGCTGCGCTGCCGAATCGGTCTCCGGGAGCGGGCAACCCCGATGAACATCGTGTTGCGCTTCGGGTCTCGCATCGTCAGGCCGTGCTCGTCCGGTCCGGCATCGAGCACGGCCACATCAATCCCAGTCGCCTGCTCGATGATCGCAATGAGATCACCCAGAGGCTGCACGCCCAAGCGGTGCTCTCTGCGGAAAAGGGTGGCAGCAGCACACCCTTCGGCTTCAGCGTTCACGGTCTTCCACCAAGGTCAGATCGTGGCCGGAATGGCCTGCTCATCGAGGTAGTCGTCCAGCTCCAGGAAGTGCAGAAGCGCCTGACGCATTTCTTCCATCCCCGAACCGTTGGTGGCCCGAGCCGCGTACTGGGCGCGGTCGGCAACCGTCTGCGCCCCGGTGAGCTGGGCCACCGTCTGCCCCGTCGCCCACGCAATCGCCACAATCTCGGGGATCTTCGCCGCCCGGTCGCCGGAGATTATCCGTGACAGGGTGGCCTGGGAAATGCCCGTCCGGTCCGCAAGGGCTCGCTGGCTGAGGCCGGCAGCCACCCTGGCACGCTCAATCGACACACCTGCATCGACCCTGGCCATGACCTACCCCCAAGCAGTGAATCATGATCATGTCGTTTGATTCAGTCTACACACCGCCCGCATGCGCCCGCCAACTTTGACAGGGATTGACTTGGGTATTCACGCTGGCGCTCGCCAAAGTCACGGAAGCTCCGGCACGCCGCGCAGTAGCGCCAGCGCCGAGCGGTCGGAGCTGAGCTGGGACAGCTCGGCGTTGATGAAGTCGGTGAAGAACTCGGCGGGCGATCCGGGGAAGCCGGGTTGCTCGCCCGAGTGCCACTGGTGCAGCCACGGCTCGATCTCCACCAGCCCGGCGAGCAGCGGCAGCAGCCGCTCCGCAGGCCACGCCTCCTGCGTCTTCCGGTCAAGGTAGATGGTGGCGAGCGCCTGCGCCTGCGCCAAGTGGTCCCACCCGGCCCAGCCGAGCAGTTCGCTGCCGTCACTGTCCCGCCCCGCCTGCGGGTACGAGATGAACCGCTCCTTCGGCACGTCAAGCTTGCCGCGCGCCTTCCAGTACGACGGCCGGGCGAAGTCCGCCGAGCTGTACTTCGGCGGCACCTCGATGTCGACCTTCTCCCCCGCGTCCTCCCGGCGCTGCAACGCCCAGGTCCGCTCCCGCCTCAACCGCGTCGTCCGGCGAGACCTGGCGCGGCAGGCTGTCG
The DNA here is from genome assembly GCF_040608295.1 of Micromonospora sp. NPDC005197. Classification (NCBI taxonomy): domain Bacteria; kingdom Bacillati; phylum Actinomycetota; class Actinomycetes; order Micromonosporales; family Micromonosporaceae; genus Micromonospora; species Micromonospora sp. NPDC005197. The sequence goes on from NZ_JBEXHY010000022.1 coordinate 27,685, forward strand.
GGTTGTCCGGTCAGCTTTCGCCACAGGAACTCCAGCGTCAGCGCCCACACGAAGGCCCGCTGCTCGTTGTTGGCCGCCGCCCCGTGCCCGCCCTCGACGTTCTCGTAGTAGGACACGTCGTGGCCGTGCTCGCGCAGCCGGGCAGCCATCTTCCGGGCGTGCCCCGGATGCACCCGGTCGTCCCGCGTCGAGGTGATGAACAGGACCGACGGGTACAGCCGGCCGCCGCGGACGTTGTGGTACGGCGAGTACTCCCGCAGGTAGGCCCAGTCGGCCTCCCGGTCCGGGTCGCCGTACTCGGCCATCCACGAGGCTCCGGCCAGCAGCCGGTGGTAGCGCCGCATGTCCAGCATCGGCACGCTGGCGACGACAGCCCCGAAGAGCGCGGGGTAGCGGGTCAGCATCACCCCCATCAGCAGCCCGCCGTTGCTGCCGCCCTCGACGCCGAGCCGCTCCGGCGTGGTGATCCCGCGCGTCACCAGGTCGACCGCCACCGCCGCGAAGTCCTCGTACGCCCGGGGCCGGTTCTCCCGCAGCGCGGCGCGGTGCCACTCGGGGCCGTACTCTCCGCCGCCCCGGATGTTCGCCACCACGTAGCTGCCGCCCCGGGCCAGCCAGCCGCGCCCGATGGTCCCGCTGTAGTGCGGGGTCAGGGAGACCTCGTAGCCGCCGTACCCGGTGAGCAGCGTCGGCCCGCCGGCCGCGCCCGGCTCCCCCACCACGAAGTACGGCACCCGGGTTCCGTCGGCCGAGGTGGCGAAGAACTGGCGTACCGCCAGGCCGTCCGCGTCGAAGAACGCCGGCCCCCGCTTGAGCGTCTCGACCGCGCCGCCGACCTGGCCGAGCCGCAGCGTCGCCGGTTGCAGAAACCCTTCGGAGGCGAGCAGGTAGGCGTCATCGTGGTGCGGGTCGGTCTCCAGGATCCGGCTGTGGTCGAACTCCTGCACCCCCGCGAGCGGCTCCCGCCGCCAACCCGTCTCGCCGGGCGTCAGCACCTCCAGCCGACTCCGCACGTCGGCCAGCGTGGCCAGGATCAGGTGGTTGCGGGTCCAGAAGTAGCCGCTCAGCGCCGTGCGAGCGTCGGGCCGGAAGAGCACCGTCAACTCCCGCTGACCAGCGAGGAACGCCTCGAATCGGGTCGCCAGCAAAACACCAGAGGGATGGGTCACCCCACCGACCAGCCACGGCGAGCGCAGCCGGATTAAAAGCCACTTCCGGTGCACCTCCCACCAGGCGTCCTCCGGCACCTCGATCCGGGTCAGTTCGCCCGCCCCGGTCAGCAGGTAGCTCTGGGTGCGGTAGAAGTCCAGGCTGCGAACGACGAAGTCGCGCTCGAATCCAGGGGTTGGATCGTGCGAGGCGAACACCGCTACGTCCTCCGGCCGCCCCTCATGCACCGTATCGGCCGCCGACAGCGGCGTGCCTCGCCGCCAGCGTTTCGCGACGCGTGGGTACCCGGAGGAGGTCAGCGACCCCGGCCCGAAGTCGGTGCCGACGTAGATGTGGTCCGCGTCGATCCAGCAGACACGGCTCTTCGCCTCCAGCAGCGTGAAGCCGTCCTCGACGAAAGCCCGGCGGAGCAGGTCGAACTCGCGCACCACGACCGCGTCGGCGCCGCCCCGGGACAGGCTGATCAGGCAGCGCTGATAACCGGGCCGCAGCACCGTCACCCCGCTCCAGACCCAGTTCTCGCCCTCCTCCGCCGCCAACGCGTCGACGTCGAGCAGCACGTCCCACTCCGGCGCAGGCCGGCGGTACTCATCGAGCGTCGTCCGCCGCCAGACCCCACGCGGGCGCGACGCGTCCGTCCAGAAGTCGTAGTAGAGGTGATCCCCGCGCCACCCCGGATAGGGAATACGGTCCTCGGCATCGAGCACCTGCCGGATCTCGGCCCGCAACCCGGCGAACGCCTCGCCTCCGGTCAATGCGGCGGTGGTCTCCGCGTTGCGGTCCCGCACCCACCCGGCGGCGTCCGCGCCATCAAGATCTTCCAGCCAGAGGTACGGGTCATCGCCCTCGTCGGTCAGCCTCGCCACGTTCGCCACTATCCCCGACGAGTGACCACCATCCACGCATTGTCGGCATGGCGACTGAGCCCTGCCCGACCTGACCGGCCCCGTCGAACGGCCGAGACAGAGGTCCCAGCGGAGTGTTAGTCCCAGGTCAGGCTGATATCGAGGATCTCCAGCCCAGGGGGCATCGCCGGCGACACGGTCTTCGGGTCTCGGGTGACCAGATAGCAGCGGTAGAGCGCGGCGGTCGCGACGGCGTGCGCGACATCCAACGACACGTGTGAACGCGCGGCGATACGGGCAACCCGTCGGCTCGTGGCCGCGTCGTAGACCGCTACCTGGATGTCGCGGTCCTCCGTGAACAACAGGTCAAGCATGGTGGCGACTGCAGTGCCCGCCAGTTCGAGCTGCGCCTGCCCCAGGCAAAGGGCGGGAACCCACACCTGTTGCTCCGGGTCCTCCTGCGCGAGGGTCAGCATCGCACCAGGTTCGACGCTGGTCCCCGAGGCGTAGGCGAGAAGAGCAGAGGTGTCGAGGACCAGGCCGTTCACGCGGCCGCAGTCCCCTCATCGTCGAACTGGCGAAGCCACTCGAGATTGCGGGCATGCTGCTCGTCACTGATCGGTGGGAGGGCTGCCAGGCGAGCCCTTGTCCGCTCCACGTCTTCATCGGTGACGATATAGCCGAGCTGCGCCCACCGCGCACGGAGATTGTCGGCCCGCATCTTCCGGCGAAGGACTCCGGCGATGAAACCGGACGTGTTGCCCTGCGTGCGCTCGACGTACGCGGCCACGTCGTCGGGCAAGCTGATCGTGATGCGGCGCGTCATACTCCGAGCATACCTGCTGCATACTGACTAAGCGCCCCCGGCCGCTCACGCCACGCGGCCGCGTTCACTCGAGCAGGCTCCTGATATCGCCCGCGGTGAGCTGCGCGGAGGCGAACTCGCCGCCGTCCAGGACGCTGCTGAAGAGCTCCGCCTTACGGGCCTGCAACGCCATCACCTTCTCCTCGATGGTGTCCTTGGCGACCAGGCGGTAGACCATGACGTTGCGGGTCTGGCCGATGCGGTGCGTCCGGTCGATTGCCTGGTTCTCGGCGGCCGGGTTCCACCACGGGTCCAACAGCAGGCAGTAGTCGGCCTCGGTGAGGTTGAGGCCGAAACCGCCCGCCTTGAGGCTGATCAAGAAGACCGGGTTGCCGCCGCTTTTAAACTCGTCGATCACCGCGGCCCGGTCGCGGGTGTTCCCATCCAGATAGCTGCACTCGATCCCGTCCGCTTCCAGCCGCTGCCGGGCCGCGTCGAGGAAGCGGGTGAACTGGCTGAACACCAGGCTGCGGTGCCCCTCGGCGACCAGACTGGAGATCCGATCGGTGAGCACGTCCAGCTTCGTCGCTGGCACCTTCTGCTGCGCCGGGTCGACCAGCGCCACGTCGAGGCTCGCCTGCCGCAGCAGGGTCAACGACCGAAAGATCTCGAACCGGTTCTTCTCCAGGTCGCCTAGGAGACCGAGGACCTTCTGCCGCTCCCGCTGCAGGTACGCCTGATACACCCGGCGGTGCCGGCGGTCCAGCTCCACCTCGATGACCTGCTCCTGCTTGGCCGGCAGGTCCGTGGCCACGTCCGCCTTGCGACGGCGCAGCATCAGCGGCCGGATCCGGCGGCGCAGCTGGGCGAGCCGCTCCGCGTCCCGCTCCTTCTCGATCGGGTTGCGGTAGTACTCGGTGAACCGGTCGGCGCGGGGCAGCAGCCCGGGTGCGGTGATCGAGCAGAGCGCCCAGAGCTCGCCGAGGTGGTTCTCCATCGGCGTGCCGGTGATCGCCAGCTTGAACGGCGCCGGCAACAGCTTCGCGCAGCGGTGCGCCTGGGACTGCGAATTCTTGACGAACTGCGCCTCGTCGAGGATCAGCCCGGCCCAGTCGAGGGCACGGTAGTCGTCGTACTCCAGCCGAAACAGCGTGTACGAGGTGACCACGACGTCCGCGCCGGCCACCGCCCCGGCCAGGAGCACGCCGCGCCGTGCCACGGTCTGGGTGACCGCCCGGACGTCCAGCTCCGGAGTGAAGCGGCCCGCCTCGCTCGCCCAGTTGGCGACGACGCTGGCCGGAGCGACCACCAGGAACGGCGCCTCGGCGCGCGCGTGGCAGATCAGCGCCAGCGTCTGCAGGGTCTTGCCGAGCCCCATGTCGTCGGCGAGGACGCCGCCGAGGCCGTGGTCGTGCAGGGTGGCCAACCAACGGAAACCATCCTGCTGGTACGGGCGCAGCTGCGCCCGTACCCCGGCTGGGATCTGTTGCTCGGCGGCGGGTTCCGCCTCGCTGAGCGCGCGTACCGACCGCTGCCAGGCCGCGGCCTGGCCGGTGACCTCACCCAACTCAGCCAGCTCGTCCCAGAGCCCCGCCTGGAACCGGCCCACCCGCAACACCCCGGGCGGGGCATCCGCGAGTGCCCGGGACTCGGCGATCAGGTCCCGCAGCTGCTGGAACTCCGGTCGTTCGAGCGCGAAGTAGGTGCCGCTGGGCAGGATGAGGTATTGCTGTTCCTGCGCCAACGCCGCGAAGAGCGCGGCGAAGTCGACCTGCTCCCCACCGACGGAGACCCGCACCGACAGGTCGAACCAGTCATGCTCGCCGGGATCACCGCCATCGGCGAAGGTGATGGCGGGCGCAGCGTGTGTCTCCTGGTAGTCGTCGAGCGTCCCATCCGAGGGAGTGGCCAGCTCCACACCGTCGAGCTCGGCCAGTCGCGGCACGACGTCACTGACGAACCGGACCAGGGCGTCACCGGCGAGGCTCACCGAGGCGGCCAGCCGGGGCCCGGTCGAGGACGGCTCCAGGAGCTCGGGCGCCGGCTTGGCGACCAGGTCGACGACCCGCCGCAACAGCTCCGCACGGCGCTCGTCCGCGGCGACGGCCACCCCGTCCCGCAGCGGCTCGGGATGGCGCCGGCCACCGACGACCCGATGCCACTCCCAGCCCACCCGGAGACGGTGATCGGGCTCGGGTCTCACCGTCGCGGTCAGTGTGGCCGGCCCTACCATCGGAAGCTGAACGGCCGGATCCGCGGCGAACACCTCCACCTGGCGGAGCAGCTCCGGGTAGAAGCGGTCGAAGAACTGCTGCTCCTCGGCGGCCGGAATCCGGATCGCCGGCCCGGCGAGCGCCCGCACCATCCCCGGCAGCAATGTCCCGGCCAGCGGCGCCAACCAGAGTGCCGGTCCGCCGGATCGGGCGTCGGGCCCGCTCAGCTCCCCCACCCCGGCGACGCCGTGCGCCGGTTCGCCGATGAGGAGTACGCGCGACACAGGGATCGGTGCACCGCCGGCCGACAATGTCGGCGCCAGCACCAGCTCCCCATCGGACCGGCCGACCTGCACCGAGAGCCGGGCCGGACGGCCCAGCACGACCGGCCCGGCTCGCTTGCCGGCCTGCACCAGCGGCAGCCCGGCCTCGTCCGCCTCAGCCAGCAGGTCCCAGATCCGCCGACTGGCGAACTCGTGTAGCGCGAGCGCCCGCCGATGGCCGTCGTAGTAGTGGTAGGAGTCGGTGTCTGTGCTCGCCAGTCGGGAGATCTCGACGAGCAGTCGGCGGTGCCGTTCGGTCTGCGCCGATCGGCCGAAATAGGCGTAGCTCAACGTCGACCAGCTGATCCCGGACCGCACCCAGCCGGTGCGGCCCGGCACCACCGGCCGCAGCTCGACCTGGAAACCCGCCGCAGCGTCCGAGCCCTGGGAAACGACGTCGAACTGCAGGCCGAGACCCGGCGGCTCCGACTCCGGCACAACCGGCGGCGGGGCGACGTCCCGGACCAACGCGGAGACCGCCCGCTCCCAACTCGGCGCAGACCGCGCCGGACGGGGTCTCCGGGGTTCGGCCGTGGCGAACGTCGCAAGCACCAGCGCGGCAGGGTGGGCACAGCCGGTCTGCCCGCACGTACACGAACCATCCAACGCCTCGACCATGCCGTCGGCGTCCGACCGCACCGTCGCCGCCACCTGGCCCGCCACGCTGCCGTCGAGCCGACCGCGCCCCTGACCGGTCTCCGGATCCCACTGCACGTCCAGCAGTTCCCCACGCTCAAGCAGCTGGCGCGCGCGCACGAAGGTCCGGGAGCCGACAAGCTCGTAGAGCGCGGCCTCGGCCGGGCTCAGGGCGAGTTTTGCCACGTTCGATCCCTTCGCTGGCTCACCGGTCCCGGCGCCCAGCAACGATAGCCGCCACGCGACAGACGAAGCGTCACCGCGCCGAGCGTCTCCCTCTCAACTCGTCGGCGATGCCGCCCGGCCCGACGACTCGATCCAGTCGTCGGCGAGCCACAGCGACTGGCTGGCCGGGGAGGTGAGCGGCAACTGCACCCCGTCCAGCACCGCCGGGTCAGGTCGACGAGCCGGCACCAGCAGCAGCCGGGCGGCCGGTCGAGGTCGGGTCGGGTCGGCCATCTCCTGGAGCAGCCCGAGCTGCCCGTAGCGGGCCAGCGGCGCCGCCTCGGTGATCAACACCGGTCGGTCGGCGGCGGCGATCGCTTCGTTGACCGCCGGCACCACCTGATGCCGGACCAGGTCCACCAGGCTGCGGAAGTCGGCGTCCAGGGGTGAGCTGTTGTCGGCCGCCACGATCGCCTCCCAGGGGAAGCCCAGCGCGCGCAGCCGGTCCAGCAGGATCGCGGTGACGTCCACTTCGGTCAGCGGCAGCCGGGCCAGCAGCGCCCGACGGGCCGAAACCAGCCTGCGCAGGGGTGCCAGCACCGCCAGGAAGGCTCGCCGGTCGATGGCCGCGGCGAGCTTCTCGCCCACCTCGTCGGCGGCGGTCAGCCCGAGCAGCGGCGCGTGGGTGGTGGCCAGGCGGGTGCCGGTCACCGACGCAGGCGTGCTCGCCGGCCCGTACAACCGGTCCTGTGGGTGCCAGGTCAGCGGCACCTCGGCCGCCGCGAGCAGGTCGGTCAGGGCGGGCCGATCCGGCACGCGCTCCGCGCGAGGGAATCGGCTGTGCACCCGGTCACGGATCTGCTGCGGCCCCAGCCGCTGGCCGATCAGGCCACCGACCGACAACCGCAGCGCGCGCTCGGCCGACATGCCCACCGGATAGAGCTGCCCCTGCGCGTTGACATCGACCCGATCGTTGCTCCCGACTGCGGCAAGTTGCAGCAGCCGCAGGTCGGCCACCGCCGGCATGCCGGCCGGCAAGGACAGTCGGCGTAGCTCCTCGACAGCGCGCTGCCGGGTCGGCAGCGGGTCGGCGACAGCCAACTCGGCGGCACGGCTGCCCAGCTCCACCACGTACCCCAGGAAGTCGGCGGCGGTGACGTCGGACGCCGGATCGTCCGGTTCCCGGCCGACCAGGACGGTGCCGGAGATGCGGAACCGATGGATGGCCACCCGGGCGTCCCCGCCGGTGCTCAGTTCGGCCTCGACGGCGGCGCGGACCAGCCCGACCGCCTGCGGCAGCCGCTTCGGCGCGGGGGTGTACGAGCCGCGGGCGGCGATCAGCGCCTGGGCCAGTTCGTCGGCGGACATCACCGCGCCGCGCGCGTCGAGCAGCGCCACGATCTCGTTGCGAACCGCCTCCAGTGCCGGCTCGCCCAGCCAGTGCCTGGCCTGGGCAGCGAGCAGCTTGGAGATCTGGGGCTGACTCCGGCCGATGGCCCGGGCCGCCTCACTCTGTGCCGGCCAGCACAGGAACTCACCGTCGTCGGTGGGCATCTGCCCGAGCAGCACGGCCAGCGTCCGGTGGTTGCGGGAGGTCGAGGCGGGAAGCAGGGTCGCGCAGAGTGCCTCCACGCCCTGCGCCAGGGGCTGCTCGTCGACGGCGGGCGACTCGCTGCCGCCGGGCAGCACGGCGCGCAGCGCCCGCGCCTGGGCGATGATCTCTTTGCGGGTCGCGTCCGGCACTCCCTTGGCCCGGGTCAGCGCCGACAGCTTGACGTCCAGTAGCTCGCCGACAGTGTGCAGGCCGAGTCGTTGCAGCGCCGAGCGGGCCCGAGCGGTCAGCTCGGTGACCTCCAGCGGTGACTCGCGAGTCAATCCCACGGCCGCTGGCAGCGGGCCGACCGGAGTCACCGCCGGCTGCGGGACCTGCTGGAAGATGGCCCGCCAGGCGTCGGTCATCTCGTCGACCGTGTCGAACCGGGCCGCCGCGTCCCTCGCCAACGCCCGGCCGAAGAACTCCACCAACCGGTCCGCAACCGCCGGGTCGAACACCGCCGGGTCGAGGGCCACCTCGTCGCTGACCACGGCCGGGTTGGCGTTGTCACCCCAGCGGGGCAGCACGCCCGTCGCCATCTCGTAGAGCACGACGGCCGCCGCGAACCGCTCGGCCGCCGCGTCGTAACGCAGCCGGCGCGGCGGACCGAGAAACGGATCGAGGTAGCCGACAGTGCCCGCGCCGAGCTGGTCGGCGGGGGCGGACGAGAGCGAGAAGTCAAAGACGCACAGGTGCGGCTGCTTGTCCTTCGGCCGCGGTCGGGCCGCCAGGTTCGCCGGCTTCAGATCCCGGTGCCAGACACCCTGGCCGTCCAGGTAGTTGACGATGTCGAGCAGGTCCCGGCCGTACCGCTCCAGCAGGTCCAGCGCCAGCCGGCCGCCGCGCAGCTCCTCGGCGAGGGTCCGCTGCCCGGCACTCTCCATCAGCAGCGCGGTCCGGCCGCCGACCCGCACCGGGCCGTCGACCAGCGCGGCCACCTGGGGGTGCTTCAACCCCGCGAGGGTACGCGCCTCCGCCGTCAGCCGTTCCTCGTGCTGCTCGTCGCGGGCGACCTTCAGCACCAGGTCACGCGACTCCCCGTCGCGAGTGACCAGGAAGGCGACGGCCGTGGCACCGGAGCCGAGCCGGTCCTTCACCTCCAGGCCGCCGTCGAGCACGTCACCCCGGTGGGCGGAGAGCGGGTCGGCAACCGGCTCGGGCTCCGGCGCGGTCAGCTCCTCCCAGACCTTCTCCAGGTCCTTGTGGAACCGGGAGACGCTGGGCAGCCGTTGCGCCGGATCGCCCCGGGTCGCGTCATAGACCAGGGTGACCAGCGTGTGCGGCATGCCGTCGACCGCGGCATCGAGGTGCAGGCCACTGTCGCGTACCGCGTTGACGAGTTCCTCCGGCGTGGCGGCCGGCACCGCACCGGCGAAGATCCGGTACGCCAGCGCGCCGAGAGAGAACACGTCGAGCTGGTGGCCCGGCAGCCGGGTGGCGTTCTCAGCCTCCGGCGCCTGGTAGCGACGGACCTCGTCGTCGAAGAACAGCTCCAGGCTGGCCGGGTCGCTCGACGGGCCCAGTCGGGTGAGCTGGGTCGTGCCGGCCAACCGGCCGCCGGTCTGCCAGTCGGTGACCACCAGCGTGGGGCGCGGCCCGTCCGGGTTACCGACGTAGATCGCCCGGGGCGAGAGCGCCCGGTGGGCCAGCCGGCGGGAGTGCGCGTAGTCGATGATCTCGGCGAGATCCTGCACCAGTTGCAGTCGCTGGGCCAGGGTCAACGCGTCACCGCGGCGCAGCAGCCACTGGTCGAGGCGTACCCAGTCCGGTTGGTGGTCGAAGACGACCGCGGGGCCCCAGGAATGCTCGACCAGATCGTGCGCCCGGGCCACGCCCGGATGATGGATGCCCTGCAGCAGGCGGAACTCCCGCTCTGCGGCCTTGCGGATCGCCGGAACCTCATGCTCGGCGGCCCGGCTGGTCAGGTAGAACCGCACCCGACGCACCAGCGACGTGTCCAGCGCGTGCCCGGCGAGGAAGTCCTGCCAGCCGAGACCCTCGGCGAACGGCTTCGGGTGCAGCAGCAGTTGACCGACCTTGCGGTCCGCCACCGACGGCCGGATCTTTGCGCCGCGCACCAGCTCGACGATGTCTCGGCCGCGCGCCTCATCCACCAGATGGTCCGGATTTCGCGGCAGGGCGAGCAGCAGCTTCTTCAGGCCGGGCAGGCCGGAGTCATGCCCCTCCAGCCCGTAGATGTGCTGGCTGCCGATTGCATCGAGGTCGGCCCGCATCGCCTTTGCGTGGAGGAAGACCGCCGCCCCGACATAAGGCGTCTCGCGCTGCCGTCCGTGTTGCTTGGCGTAGTAGCGGATCAGGCTGGCCAGCCGCTTCGCCTTTCGGTTAGCCAGAATGTACGGGTTGTCTTCGGGGATCAGTCGAGAATTCGGCGCCCGGCGCAGCCACTGGGTGCCGTCACCGCGGATCTCCCCCTGCCAGTGCTTCAGCTCCAGCACGTAGAGCCCGCTCGGGGTCAACACCAGGGCGTCGACCTCGTTGATCGAGCCGTCGGCGCCGACGAACTCGACGTTCGTCCAGACGTGGTACGGGTCGGAGTCGGGCAGGTAGCCGGCCAATTCGCGCAGCCCGTCCTGCTCCCAGATGTACGAGCTGGAGTTGATCTGCTCCCAGCGCGGTGAATCCTCCCGCATGCGCCGACCCTTCCGCCCTGGCCGTCGATGTTCCGGCTCAGTCTGGGCACTTTACCGTTTCGGCGCTTGATCAGCGGAGACCACCGCTCGCGCACACAGTGCATCTGGTCAACCACCCTTGACTAAGGGTGGTGGAGCGCGGCCGGACGGAATTTGTACAGATGTTCGCTCGGCACGGTCGACGGATCACACCAACCGAGACGCCACCTCGTCGACTGGCATGGGCAGGCTAAGTAGGGGTATCAGCCCGGGATGAGGGCAAGTTTCCGGCTCGGACGGATCGCGGGGGTGCCGGTCGGGGTCAACTGGAGCGTTCTGGTCATCTTCGCGCTGATCGCGTGGGCGCTGGCCGCGAACCAGTTTCCCCGCTCGTACCCGGACCGCTCGCCCGTGGCGTACACCCTCGCCGGTCTGGCCGCGGCGGTGGTCTTCTTCGTCGGCCTGCTCGCCCACGAGGTGTCGCACGCCGTGGTGGCCAAGCGCAACGGGCTGACCGTCGAGAGCATCACGCTCTGGCTGTTCGGCGGGGTGGCCGAGTTGCGGGGCGAGCCGCGCGACCCCGGCGCGGAGCTGCGGATCGCCGGCGTCGGCCCGCTGGTCAGTCTGCTGCTCGGGGCGTTCTTCGGTGTCATCGCTTTGCTGTTCGCGCTGGTCGGGCAGGGTGGGCTGCTCTTCGGCGCGATCGCGTGGCTGGCCGGCATCAACGTGCTCCTGGCGGTCTTCAACGTGCTGCCGGCCGCACCGCTGGACGGTGGCCGGCTGCTGCGCGCCGCGGTGTGGAAGGCCACCGGCGATCGGAGCCGGGCCTCGGTGGTGGCCGCCCGGGCCGGCTGGGTGCTCGGCGCGCTGCTCATCGGCCTCGGGCTGTGGCGGTTCCTGTCCGGTGTCGGCTTCGGCGGGCTCTGGTTGGTGCTGATCGGCTGGTTCCTGATAGGCGCCGCCGGGGTGGAGGAGCGGCAGGCCCGCGCCGGAAGCGCGCTGCGCGGAATCCGGGTCGCCGACGTGATGACGCCGCAGCCGCAGACCGCCTCGGCGGACATGACGGTCGCCGACTTCGTGGACCACTACCTCTTCGCGTACCGGCACTCGGCGCTGCCGCTGACCGAGGATGGCCGACCGACCGGCCTGGTCACCGTGGACCGGGTGCGGGGCGTACCGGCCGACCGGCGGACGTCGACCACGCTGGCCGAGGTGGCCTGCCGGGCCGACGATCTGGTGCTCGCCCGGCCGGGGGAACAGCTCAACGACCTGCTCCCCCGGCTCAACGAGTGCGCCGACGGTCGCGCCCTGGTGGTGAGCGACGATGGCAGGCTCACCGGCATCGTCTCCCCCAGCGACATCAGCCGTGCCGTCCAGCGCGGCAGCCTGCGCACCCCGGCCGGTCAGCGGGGGAAGTAGCGGTCCAGCCCGTCGGTGCGGAACGTGCCGGTCGGGTCCAGGCGGGTCAGCAGGGCGGCGAAGTCGGCGTGGCGGGGGTAGCGGGCGGCCAGCTCGGTCGGGGCGGTGACGAAGACCTTGCCCCAGTGCGGGCGGGGCGCGAACGGCGCCAGGCGGTCCTCCACCTCGGCCAGCACCGGCAGCACCGCGTCGGCGTCGTCGACCCAGGTGAAGTGGACCACGAAGCTGTCCCGCCTGTGGTTCGGGCTGAGCCACAGCTCGTCGGCCGCCACCGTCCGCAGCTCACACACGTGCAACACAGGCGCGATCAGGTGCGCCACCTCGGCCAGCGCGGCGAGCGCCCCGGCCGCCGCCGTACGCGGCAGGTGGTACTCGGACTGGAGTTCGTCACCGCTGCTCGGGGTGAAGCCGAGCTTGAAGTGCGGTAACCGCTCGTGCCACGGGCCCGGCACGCCGAGCTGTGGGGTGCAGTTCTCCGCCGGCATGCCGAGCACCGGGTGTCGCGGCTGGTCGGCGGCCGTGGTGCCGAGCCAGTCCGCCTCCGGCGGCGGCTGCTTCGCGAGCTGTTTGCGCCACACCTCCCGCAGGCGCGGGGTACGCCAGTCGGTGAACACGCTCACGCTGTACGCCGAGTCGAGCGCCTCGTCCAGCGCCTCGACGGGCAGGTCGAGGCGCACGTACTGGCGCAGCTCGAACGCCGGCACCAGGTCCAGGGTGACCCGGGTGACCAGGCCGAGCGCGCCGAGCCCGACCACCATGCCGGCGAACGTGTCGCCGTCGGTGTCGCGGTCCACGTGCGTCAGGTCCCCGTCGGCGGTGACCAGCTCCAGGGCGGCGACCGAGGTGGCCAGGTTGCCGTGGGTGGGGCCGGAGCCGTGGGTGGCGGTGGCCACCGCGCCGGCGACCGAGATGTGCGGCAGCGAGGCGAGGTTGGCCAGCGCGTACCCCTGGGTGTGCAGGTGTCCGGCGAGGTCGCCGTAGCGCATCGCCCCGCTCACGGTGACCTGCCCGCGCTCGCGGTCCACCTCCACGGTCGGGGGCAGGCCGGCGAGACTGACCAGGTCGCCCTCGGTGTCGCCGAGGCGGTTGAAGGAGTGTCCGGTGCCCACCGCGCGGATCCGGGAGCTGCCGGCGACCAGCCGGCGCACCTCGTCGACGGTGGTGGGGCTGTGGAACTCCCGCGCGGCGTAGCGCACGTTGCCGGCCCAGTTGCGGCGTGGCACGTCGCTGCTCGACGTCAGGTGCTGTCCCTGCGCGGTCATGGGGCGGTCTCCCGATCGGTGGACTGGTGGTCGGCTAACGCGGCGATGAGGGCGTCCAGAACCGTATCCGTCTGGAACGTGTGGTAACCGCGTTGGGCGATCGGCAGACCGGCGGCCGTGGCGCGTTCGATCTCGCCCCGGGCCGCCTGCCGGGTCGCCGCGTCCCCGGACATCAGGGCGTCCTGGCCGCGTCGGATCAACCGGTCGACCCGATCCATCTGGTAGCCGCGCAGGCCGACCGGGAGGTCCGGGGCCGCGAAGGCGGCGCGGCGCAGAGCGACCAGGTCGACGAAGCGGTCCCCGGCGCAGCTCGCCAGCGCCTCGGCCACCTGCTCGGGTTGCTCCCGGACCTGGTCGAAGACGAGCAGCTCGATGGCGGGCCGGCCGTCGATCGGGTGGCGGGCGGTGACCGGCTCGAACGTCACACCCGGGGCGGGCACCAGCAGCAGGCGCGGCGGTGTCGAGTAGCCGTCGCGGCGGGGCGGCTCGTCGAGGACCAGCGCGTCGACCTCGGCCCACCGGATCTCCCGGCGCAGGCCGGGCCGCCGGATGCTGAGCCCTTCCGGGGTGATCCCGAAGCGGAACGGCCGCATCGCGCTGACCAGCGCCACCGCGCCGAGCGCGATCGCACCCACGGCGACGATCGTCCGTAGCAGGGCGCCGTCGCTGGGGTAGACCAACAGGAGCACCCCACCGAGTACGCACACCAGGGCGAGCACCCGGGCCCCCCGGCTCCGGCGCAGCTCCACGCTCGGACCCCCGTTCATGACCGTGGCGTCGGTCCCCGCATCCTCTGACAGACCGGGCGCCACGGACACCGGACGATCGGGCACGGTTGTTCTCGCCATCGTCGGGGAACCCTACGCCCATGAGCAGCTACCGTGATCCGGCCCTGCGGGGCGACGTGTATCCGTCGGAGGAGGAGCTGGACCCGACCGGCAGCGCTGTCGAGCCGGCCAGCGCCCCGCCGGGCGCCCGGTTGTCGAGCCACCAGTCGCCCACGCCCGGCCCCCGTCCGACACCCGCCCCCGCGCCCGCGCCGACGCCCGTACCGTCGCCCGGTCCGCCGCCGCGCGAACCCGCCGCCGGGCCGCAGTCGATCGTGACGCGCCACCTGGACGGCTCGGTCGAGGTGGTCACCGACCTCGACGGGGACGGCGTCGCCGACGTCGTCCAGATCGATGTGGACGGCGACGGCGTACCGGACATCACCTATGTGGACAGCGACCGCGACGGCCGGCTGGACACCGTGCTGCGCGACCCGGGCGCGGTCGGCGCCCACCGGGGCGCCTGACCGGCCGGTCGGCTCACAGGTTCGCCAGCACCTCGGTCGCGACCAGGTCGAGGTGGTCCAGGTCGGTCAGGTCGAGCACCTGGAGGTAGAGCCGCTGGCTGCCGATCTTCGCGTACCGGCCGATGGTGTCCAGGACCTCGTCGGGCGTGCCGGCGAGACCGTTGGCCCGCAGCTCGTCCGGCTCGCGGCCGATGGCGGCGGCCCGGCGGGCCACCTCGGCGTCGTTGCGCCCGCAGCAGAGCACCAGGGCGTTGGACCAGACCAGGTCGCCTGGGTCCCGACCGATCTCGGCGCACGCCGCGCGGACCCGCTCGAACTGCGCCGCCGAGTCCGCCGGCGAGGCGAACGGCAGGTTGAACTCGTCGGCGTAGCGGGCGGCCAGCCGGGGCGTGCGCTTCGGGCCCATCCCGCCGAGCAGGATCGGCGGGCGGGGCTGCTGCACCGGCTTGGGCAGGGCCGGGGAGTCGCTGACCGGGTAGTACCGGCCAGCGTGGCTGAACCGCTGCCCGGTCGGGGTGGACCACAGCCCGGTGATGACCGCGAGCTGCTCCTCCAGCCGGTCGAACCGCTCGCCCAGAGCCGGGAACGGAATGCCGTACGCGGTGTGCTCCTCGGCGTACCAGCCGGTGCCGATGCCCAGCTCCACCCGACCGCCGCTCATCTGGTCGACCTGCGCCACGGTGATGGCCAGCGGGCCGGGCAGCCGGAAGGTGGCGGCGGTCATCAGGGTGCCGAGCCGGATGCGGCTGGTGTCGCGGGCCAGGCCGGCGAGCGTGGTCCACGCGTCGGTGGGGCCGGGGTCGCCGCTCCCCGCGCCCATCCTGAGATAGTGGTCGGACCGGAAGAACGCGCCGAAGCCGTCATCCTCGGCGCGGCGGGCCACCGCGAGCACCTGGTCGTAGGTGGCGCCCTGCTGGGGCTCGGTGAAGATCCGCAGTTCCATGGTCCGAGCATAGGTAGCCGCACCGGCCACCGCCCGTCCTCGTCATATACCTTGGCAGACATATAACGGAGAAGGAATATTAGGTAGGTGTCCACCGACGCCTTCACCGTCCTCGCCGAGCCCACCCGACGCCGGATCCTCGACGCGCTCCGCGACGCCGACCGCAGTGTGGGCGAATTGGTCGACGGGCTGGGGGTCAGCCAGCCGGCCGTCTCCAAACACCTGCGGGTGCTGCGCGAGGCCGGCTTCGTCTCCTGCCGGACCGCGGCGCGGCAGCGGATCTACCGCCTCGAGCCGGGCCCGCTGCGAGCGGTGGACGGCTGGCTCGCCCCGTACCGCCGGCTCTGGACCCGGCACCTGGACGCCCTGCAACGGCACCTCGACAGTCAGGAGCAGTGAATGAACCGCGACGCATTCCGCCCGAGCCCACCCGCCGAGGTGCGCGCCGAGCCCACCGACGGCGGCGCCATCCTGGTTTTCGTCCGTGACCTGCGGCAGCCGCCGGCCACCGTGTGGGCGGCGCTGACCGACCCGACCCAACTCGCCCAGTGGGCCCCGTTCCTCGCCGACCGGAACCTCGGTGACCCCGGCGCCGCCGTGCTCACCCTCGTCGACGGCGAGACCACCCAGGAGCAACCGGCGACGGTACGCCGGGCCGAGCCGCCTCACCTACTGGAGTACACCTGGGGCGACGACCTGCTGTGCTGGGAGCTGACCCCGCTGGGCGCCGGCACCCGGCTCACCCTGCGGCACACCATCGCCGAGCGGGGCATGCTGCCGATGGTCGCCGCCGGCTGGCACCTCTGCCTCGACGTGGCCGACCGGCTGCTCGACGGCGACCCGGTCGGCCCGATCCGGGGCGCCGAGGCCAAGGACTTCGGCTGGCCCGCGCTGCGCGACACGTACGCCGAGCAGCTCGACGCCGAGTGACCGCCGCCCCTCCTCAGACGTACGGCCGGGTGGCGTACGCGGTGCGCAGCGCGGCCAACCCGGCCGCCTTCGGCGACAGCGTGCCCCACCCGGAGTTGAAGTAGTTGGTCCGCGCGATCCGCGGGCCACGCTCGGCGTTGAGCTGGGCGATCGCCGCCGGAACGGTGCGGATCCAGGCCGCCTGGTCCGGGATCTGGGCCGCCCGCACCCCGTACTCCGCGATGATCACGGGCCGGGACAGCGCCACCGGGCCGAGGTCCGCCACCGCCCAGTCCTTCGTCCGGCGGAAGCGGGCCAGCGCGGTCTGGCCGACGGCTGTCGCGTAGGCGTTCCACTGCAGGTAGTCCAGCCGCGACATCAGCGACTCCGGGTGGGTGCGCTGGAAGCACGCCCGGTCAAACCCGCCCACCCCGACCGAGAAGGTCGTCCCGGCGGGCAGCGTCCGGGCCTTGAACCAGGTGACGATGTAGTTCATGGCCTGCACCGCCCGCCGGTCCGACTCGGCCCAGGTGTACGCCTTGCCAGCCTCGGTCGTGCCGAACTCGTGGTCCGTGTCCAACTCGGACGCGAGCTGGATGTTCACCCCGAAACCGAGCGCCCGGTACTGGGACAGGGCACGCGCGAACAACCCGTCGCACTGGCCGTTGAGCACCTGGGTGTACCCGTACGCCTTCGGCCAGGTGGTGCCGGGACGCTGCTGGATGGTCATCGACGGCGCCGGCACGGTGTAGGTGACGCCGTCCACCGTGAAGGTCTGCGGCCCGGCGTTCGGAGCGCCGTAGTGCTTCAGCTCCAGGACCATGTTCATCTGCACCCCGGCCTTGCCCAGGTTGATGAGCCACGGCCGGTTGTAGCCGGGAAAGATGTACCCGTCGGCGAAGCTGCGGTACTGGGTCAGCGAGCGGAAGTTGCCACCGGCCATGTCGGCCGTCGGGTCGGCGCCGCCGGACAGGTAGTAGCCCCCGAGGACCGGCTGGCGCAGGCTGTAGTCGACGCCGGCCGTCGCGGTGTTGCCGGCCGCGTCGCGAACCTGGACGGTGACCCGGGGCATCACGCCACCGCCCGGTACACGGCAACTGAGCCGTTGTCGGAGACCCGGGACCAGGTACGCCCGGAGTTGTCGGTCACGGTCACGGCCAGCGGATCGATGACCGCGGTGACCTTGACCGGCGCGCTGCTGTTGCCCTGCGCGTCGGTGACCACGATGGTGACGGTCAGCGGTTTGGTGTCGGCGTCGGAGTACGTGACGGTCAGCAGCATCTGGTCACCCGGCGCGAAGACGGACGCGTTCAGGGCTGCGGTCGCGGTAGGAGCCGCCATGTCAGGGCCTCTCTCTGATGAGGTCGCCGGGGCGGACGCGCGGGTGAGCGACGCCGGACCAGGCGGAATCCACGATGCGTGAAGGCTGGTGGGGCACGAAGCGGTGGCGCGGCCGGTGGGCGGCGTCGCCGGCGGTGGGCGATGGCCACCGCCACTGGCGCCCGCAGCGGTGTGGGGGGCCGAGCCGTACGGGTGGTCGGGCCGGCGGCTGTGCCGTGCCCGCCGGGGCGGGGCCGGGCTGGGTGAGGGCGGCACCGACGCGGACGATGCTGTCCGCGGTGGGCCGGAGGACTGGGATGTGGCCCGACATCCGTCCGCCTTCTCGCCTGCCCTAAGCGTGCTCTACCAGGGGCTTTACCGTCTTGTCCGGTTAGCGACATACGCCCTGGTGTCGGGCCGCGCCGGGCGCGGGACAGCCGATCGGAAGCTCGCCGACAGCGCGCTGTGCTGGACTACCGGCGTGCCGCGAGCCGACGACAGGTGGTGTCCTTCGCCTGTCGCGCCGGCCTCATGCAGCCGGCCTGACCCGTCCCCGTCACGGCGCCGTGCCCGCCACGGCCCAGGCCCGCGCGGTGAGCCGGATCGAGCCGTCCGGCTCGATCGGCAACTGGGCGGCCAACAGGTCCCGCAACGCCGCCCGTTGCGGCTCGCCAAGCGAGGTGACGTACGACGGAGCGCTGCCCTGCCCGCCGAGGAACGGCCGCCAGTAGTCGTCGAAGTCGGCGAACACCGTCGGTACGTCCACCGGCCGGACCGACACGTCCCGCAGGCCGGCGTCCACCCACAGCTCCCGCAAGGGGCCGGGCCGGCACACGCTGAAGCGACTCGCCTCGTCCCGCCCCGCCGCGGCCGGGTCGAGGTGGGCGACGGCGGCCCAGAAGTGCCGCATCATCGCCATGCCCTCCGTGTAGTCCCACACGTACGCGGACACCACCCCCGCTGGCCGGACGACCCGGGCGAACTCGGCCACCGCCCGCGCCGGCTCGGGCACGAAGTTGAGCGTCAGCCCGCTGACCACCACGTCGACGGCACGGTCGGCCACCGGCAGAGCGCGGGCGTCACCGACGTGGAAGCTCGCGCGCGCATCCTGGACGCGGGCACGCGCCTGAGCGATGAAGCCCGCCGAGGGGTCGATGCCGGTGATCCGGGCGGGATCGGCCTCGCCGAGGACCGTCGAGGTCAACGCGCCGGTGCCGCAGCCCACGTCCAGCCAGTGCCGCCCGGGTGCCACGGCCAGTCCGCGTACGAAATCGCCCGCGACCAGGCAGCTCCACCGACCCACGTACGCCTCGTACGCATCGGCGTCCGCCCACACCGGGTGTGTCATGTCCGCACGATACGACAGCCGCCCGTGGAGCAGGTCTGAAGCGCCTCGTTGCGCCGGGTTGGCACACTGCCGCCGTGACGATGATCCGGACGTCGACGGTGCACAGGGTCCACGCGTGGCAGCGCATCCTGGTGGTGACCGCGCTGGTGGCCTCCGTGGTCAGTCTCGGCTGGACGTACCAGACCGGGGGCGACACCTTGCATTTCCGGATCGGGTGGGTCGCGGTCGCGCTGACCGTGGTCCCGTTGTTCGTCGCGCGGCGGCGGCAGTTCACGTACGCCTGCCTGGCGGTGGGTGTCCCGTTGCTCGTCCTGGCCTGCGGGCCCGTGCCGGACGGGATCCTGCCGGCGCTGCTGGTCCTGCTGGCGACCACAGCGGATCCGCGCTGGTCGCCGTGGCGGGCCCGGCTGTCGGTGCTCGTCGGCGCGGCGCTGGTGGTCGTCCCGGTCGTGGCGTCAGCCGGAGCGGTGCACGACTCGCTGACGTCCCCGCCGGTGGGCTTCGTCGTCCACACCGATGCGGGTTCCGGGTTCACCAATTTCGTCGAGCCGGGAGACTCGAGCGTGCGCGGCCTGCAGACCCGGTACACCGACGGCGACGAGGGCCCGACCAGCTTCGTCGAGTTCGAGCCCGGACTGTCGGCCGACGGGCAGGACCGGTTGCGCCGCCGACTGGCGGAGGCGCCCGGCGTGACGAGGATCTGCTCGTGGTACCGGAACAACCACCTGCGCTCCGCCTGCTGACCCGGGACCACGCGTGGCCACGCGACGGACGTGGTTACTGTCGAGCCATGCCGCTGCGTCCGGATGAGGTCGAGGTGTTCGAGCGCTCCAGGGGCCGCCTGGAGGCGATCGCCTACCGGCTGCTGGGCTCGGCAAGCGACGCCGAGGACGCGGTGCAGGACACGTTCCTGCGCTGGCAGGCCGCCGACCGGGAGCGCGTCGAGACGCCTGAGGCGTGGCTGACGAGGGTGCTCACCAACCTGTGCCTCAACCAGCTCACCTCGGCGCGCGCCCGGCGGGAGACCTACGTGGGCACGTGGCTTCCCGAGCCGGTCCTCGCCGGGGACCGGATGCTCGGGCCGGTCGACACCGTCGAGCAGCGCGAATCGGTGTCGATGGCGGTGCTCACCCTCATGGAGCGGCTGTCGCCCAACGAGCGCGCGGTGTACGTGCTGCGCGAGGCGTTCGGCTACCCGCACAGCGAGATCGCCGAGATCCTCGACCTCACCGAGTCGAACTGCCAGCAGATCTACCGGCGTGCCAGGCAGCACGTCACCGCCGACCGGGCCCGCACGGAGGTCGACGCCGCCGCCGCGCGCACGATCGTCACCGAGTTCCTCACGGCGGCAAACAGCGGCCAGATCCAGCGGCTGGTGGAGTTGCTGACCGGGGACGTCACCAGCATCGGCGACGGCGGCGGCAAGATCCCGGCCCGTACGACGCCGGTCGTCGGCGCGCTGGCGGTGGCGAAGTTCCTGCGCGGTCTCTTCCGGCCCAGCGACGTGAAGCGGAACCTCGTGGGCGGCAGCCCCGCCCTCTACGCCGAGGTCGTCAACGGCGGCCCCGCAGTGGTGGTCGTGACCGGCGAGCAGGTCGTCGGCGTCATGTCCCTGGAGGTGACGCCCGAGGGAGTCGCGGCGATCCGCGTCCAGGTCAACCCCGACAAGCTCGAACGCGTCACCCGCCAGTGGTCCGTCTCCGCACACTCCGAGCCGCTCCTGCACGTCTGGTGACCCAGGTCATAGCCGCCTCCTGTCAGCAATCGTGTCGCTGCTCGGTTCAGGTAGCGACAATCGCCGAGACAGGAGTGCCACCATGAAGCACCGCATCGTCGTCCTCGGAGCCGGCTACGCCGGAGCGATCGCCGCCGGCCGCCTCGCCCGCCGGTTGCACCCCGACGACATCGAGATCACCGTCGTCAACGCCGAGGCCGACTTCGTCGAGCGGGTCCGCATGCACCAGCTGGCCACCGGCCAGGACCTCAAGCGCCACGAGCTGAGCCAGGTGTACGCGGGCACCGGCGTGCGGGTGCGACGGGCCCGGGTCACCGCCGTCGACGTCGACCGCAGGACCGTCGCGCTGACCGACGAGCGCGGCGCCGACGAGATCGCGTACGACACGCTCGTCTACGCCCTCGGCAGCGCCGCCGCCGACCACGGCGTGCCCGGTGTCGCCGAGCACGCGTACGACATCGCCGGCCGGCCGTCGGCGCTGCGGCTGCGTGACCGCCTCGCCCACCTCGCGGCCGGTGCGACCGTGCTCGTCGTCGGCGGAGGCCTCACCGGCCTCGAAGCGGCCACCGAGATCGCCGAGGCCCGGCCCGACCTCGACGTCGCACTCGCCACCCGCGGCGGCCTCGGCGACTGGCTCACCGGGAAGGCGCGACAGCACCTGCGGGGCGTCGCGGCCCGGCTCGGCATCACCGTCCACGAGCACACCGACGTCGCCCGGGTGGAGGCGACCGGCGTCGTCACCGGCGACGGTCGGACGATCCCGGCGCAGGTGACCGTGTGGACGGCCGGCTTCGCCGTCCACCCCATCGCCGCCGCCACGACCCTGACGGTCGCGGCCACCGGGCAGATCGTCGTCGACGACACCATGCGCTCCGTTTCGCACCCCGAGGTGTACGCCGTCGGCGACGCCGGGCTCGCCGACGGGCCGGGCGGCAAGCCGCTGCGGATGTCCTGCGCCTCGGGAACCCCGATGGCCTGGCAGGCGGCCGACGCCATCGCCGCCCGGCTGACCGGTCGGGTGAAGATCCCCAAGGCCCCACTGCGCTACTTCAACCAGTGCATCAGCCTCGGCCGCCGCGACGGCATCATCCAGTACGTGACCGCCGACGACCGGGCCAAGCCGTCCCTGCTTACCGGACGGTTGGCGGCCCGCTACAAGGAGGTCGTGTGCAGGGGCGCCGCCTGGAGCATCTCCCACCCGATCCCGTACCCGGTGCGCCGCCGCCGCGTCACCACCACCCGGACGGAGGCCGCCGCGACGGTGTCGTGACGGGCCAGCCCGGGCCGCTCGCGGTGAACCCTGCGGTCCATGCTTGACCCGGTCGTCATGCTGGAACGTGAGCACACGTCCCGCGCCACCCGAGGAGAGCTCGTGCGCAAGCCAGTCAGGACCGCAGCCGTCCTCGTCGGGCTCGGCGTCGGCGCCGCGGCCGGCCCGTCCCTCGGGCCGGCCGCCGTCTGGTCCGGTGTCGCGATCGCCGCCCTCGGCGTGGCGCTCTCCCTGGTCGGCACCACGGAGTCGAGTCTCGTCGAGGACGGCCTGGTCGACCGCGACCCTGGCAGTGAGGCGGCGGCCGGCGGCGCGGCGGTCGCCGCGCAACGACGGCGGAAGCGACAGACGCCGACCCTCAGCGGCCTGGGTACCCGGGTGGAGCAGATCCTCGACCTCGCCGAGAAGCAGGCCGACGACCACCGCGCCGTCGCGCGGCTTGAAGCGGAGGGCATCGTGACCGCCGCGCGGCGGGAGGCGGAGGCGATTGTGAACCGGGCCCACGGACAGGCGGCCGGGCTCGCCGGCGTCCGCTGGGAACCGCCTCCCTCCTCGGGCATCGGCTCGTCACCCAGTTGAGGACCCGGTCACCGGCGGGCCGATCGCGCAGCTCGGATCACGGCGCGCGGACCCGCCGGGGCCGGACAATCGTCGACCGGAGGCTCCTCCGATGCCAGGGTTGGCAGCCGGTACCCGCGCCGACGGGACCGCGACGGCCGAAGCCGTCAGCGGTCCGCGCCGTGGTGTCACCGCGCTGACGATGCCTCAGTGGACGGTGGCACACAGCGCCGTGTCGACGCTCTCGTTCACCTCAGCGAGCATCTGCTCACCGGTCGGCAGACCGGTCACCGCGACGACGGCGCTGCGGCCATCCTCGGTGACGAGGTTGCGGGTCTCGAAGCCCTGGATGTCGCCGCCGTGACCCCAGCCGTCGCCGCCGCAGGGCAGCTCGTGCCGGGCGATGCCCAGCCCGTACTCGTACTCGCCGGTCGGCTCGAAGCCGGGCGCGGGCACGGTCGTCATCATGGCCGCCTGCTGTGCGGGCTTGAGCAGCCTGCCACCGACGAGCGCCTCGAAGAAGGTCCGCAGCTCGTCCGGGGTCGAGACCAGTTGGCCGGCGGCCCAGCCCAGGGACGGGTCCAGGTCGGTGACGTCCACCCACTCAGCGCCCGGGGCCACCGCGACGTAGCCGTGTGGGTGTGTCCCCCGAAGGCGCTGCTCCCCAACGCCCGGCCAGTACGTGTCCCGCAGACCGAGCGGCCTGATGACGCGGTTGGTGACCTCCTCTCCGATGGGGCGTTCGGTGACCTGCTCGACGATGAGCCCGGCGAGCACGTAGTTGGTGTTGCTGTACTCCCACTTCGCCCCGGGCGCGAAGTGCGGGGCGTTCGTGAGGGCGGCGTCCACCAGCCGGCGCGGCTGGTAGTACGAGTGACTCTTGTCGACGAGGTCCTGCGGCTGGGTGAACAGCACGTCGTCGTAGTCGGGCAGGCCGCTCGTCTGCTGGAGCAGCTGGCGTACGGTGATCGCGCCGCCGTCGTTGCCGTTGCCCCGCACGACGCCGGGCAGGTAGTGCTCGACCGTGGCGTCCAGGTCGATGCGGCCCTCCCCCACCAACTGCAGGACGACCACGGCGGTGAAGGTCTTGGTGTTGCTGCCGATGCGGACCTGTCCGTCGCGGGGCACCGGGCCGTGCGACCGGAGGTCACTGACGCCGGCGGTGTAGTCGCGGACGCGTCCGCCGGTCCCCCGCACCGAGGCGAGCACGCCGGGAAAGCCCTCCTCGCTGACCAGGCGGTCCAGTTGCCGCTGCACGGCGTCGCGTGGGCCGGCGGGCCGACCGGATTCGGCGGCGAACGCCGGGGGTCCGGTCAGGACGGCGACGGCGGCCAGCGTCCCGGCGGCTGCCCGCAGGGTCCGGCGGCGGCGGGTGGACGTGCGCTCTTGCAGGGGCATGACGGCTCCTCGGTATCGAACTCGCTTGACGCCATCAATGGTTCAAGGATTCCGATGCCGGGACGATCCCTCCTGCTGCCCTCCTGCGGTACCGCCTGCGCTACCCGTTGCGCAGCGGGAGGCGGTCAGACCGACGCGGAGGGCGCCAGATCGCGTCGGCTGAGGGCGGCGCGCAACCCCAGCCCCTCGGCGGCGAGGTTCTCCCGCCCGCCCTGCTCACGGTCGATCGCGCACACCACGGTTTCGATCACCGCGCCGCTGGCGCGCAGTTGCCGGCACGACGCCAGTAGCGCCCCGCCCGTCGTGACCACGTCCTCGATCACCACGACGCGCCGGCCGTCCACCGGGCCGCCCTCCGCCGCCTTGCCGGTGCCGTACTCCTTGGCCTGCTTGCGAACGAAGACCGTCGGCAGCCCGGTCAGCTGTGACATGACGGTGGCGATCGGTATGCCGCCCATCTCCATCCCGGCCAGCACGTCGCACTCCGGCAGCAGGGCGACCATCGCCTCGGCCACGTCGCGCAACAGATCGGGCTGCCCCTCGAACAGATACTTGTCGAAGTACTCGGGGCTCACCTGACCGGATCGCAGCCGGAACGACCCGGTCAGGTGACAGGCTTCGTACACACGACGCGCGAGGGAGGACGGCACGCCCCTCAGCCTCGCATCCGAGCTGACGCGATCAGTACCTGACCCCGTCGACGAGGAAGGGCGACGCGGGCTCGGGCGGCCGTCCACCGACGGCCCTTCGGCAGGCCGTGGCGGGCGCGCTAAGCGAAGGCTGAGTCGCAGCCCCGGCCGTACCTCGGACCGGTCCCGCTCCGCGTCGACCGACCCGGTCGACGCGGAGCGGCTTCATCGACCGCTAGAACCCACTCCACGGGCGGGCCGAGCACTTCCAGGTCTTTCCGTCGTTGTGCGAGACGCAGACCACGACGACCTTCCCGAGAATGGGCAGCCCAAGGGTGAAGATGTGGATCCTCGTCTTCAGGTACGGCACGCCCGACTTCTCGGCGATGTCGCCCAGCGCCCACCCGGCGTCCGGCCCCTGCACGCTCGCCAACCGGCGCAGCGAGTCGACGTCCTTGCCGTCGAGCAGCGTCTCGATCTCCTGCGCCGAGGGCTCGCGGTCGCCGGTCAACGTGTCCACGGCGTACGGGCCGTCGGCGGCGACGCCGTTGGCCTTCTCGAAGGCAGCCTTCATCCCGCCCACCGTGGTGTCGCCGCCGAGGTCGAGGGTGAAGGTCTGGTCGCCCCGGCGCGACTGGATGCACTCCCAGTAGGACTTGCCCGAGGCCATGCACATGGTCAGGCACCACTCCCGGCCCCCCGGCACCGACGAGGCGAACAGCAGGGCTGTCGCTGTCCCGCTGTCACCCCTGCCGTCGTACACGCCGTCGGCCAGGTCGGCCATCGTCGTGCCGAGGATCTCCCGGCCGCCCGGCATCGCGCCCACGACCGTGACGCCGTCGACCTTCTCGCCGGCGACGAGCGCCGCGAGCAGGTCGGCGGTGAGATCCCGGCCTCCGGCGTCGACGGCCAGCACCGTGTCCAGATCACCGACGGGCTGACCGGTCAGGTCCTCGAACTGCCGCAGCATCATCCCCGGAGCACCGGGCTGGTCGGTGACCGTCGTCCTGGCCGTGTCCTCGGCGGCGTGCGACGGCGCGTACGAGGCCACCAGCCCGACGACGAGTGCCGCGGTGACGACGGTGGCACGCTTGGCGATGTCCCGCAGAGCTCTCATGGCGTCCTCATCTCGGTGACCGCTGTCGGCGGAGTCGTACGGGCTACCAGCCACACGTGATCACCACACCCAGGCCGGTGGGAGAGGGCCCCCAGGTGCAGTGCTCTTCCATCCACTCACCGATGTCGTGGATCGTGTCCGCGACCCACGCGAGCGCGGACTTGATCGCGCCCAAGATGCTGAAGTAGACGACGGTGGACTCGGGCGTGCCGCCGGCCTCGTCGATGATGTCCTTCGTCGACTTGGCGGGATCCGGCTTGTCGATGGTGCCCAGCACCCGTACGCCGGTGGTGTCCTTGCCGGCGAGTAGCGCCTGGACCTGCTCCGGGGTCCGCTCCTTGCCGTCGTCGACCGCCACGATCGCGCGGTCGATCAGCACCTTCCCGCTGCCGGTGACGGCCTGGGTGATGGCGGCGATCTCGCCCAGTGCGAGGTCGTTGCCGAGCGCGGGACCGGTGAACCGCCGGGCCGTGACAGCGCCGGACGGATCGATCCAGATCTCGTCGGCCATGATCATGTCGTCCGCCCCGAACGGGTCCCAGGCGAATGTCCACTGCGCGGCGACGCAGCGGAACTGACCGTGCTCCCGACCCTCCGGTTCGGTCTCGGTGCGGGCGATCCCACCGCGGTCGTCGAGGTACTGGACCACACAGTCGGTGCCTCTGGTCGGCGGCTTATCGGTCTGGGCCACGGCTGCGGAGGACGTGGCCAGCACCATCGCGCCGACCACCCCCACCACCGCGAGGTTGCGTGCCAAGCGACTCATCGAATGCTCCATTCCTGGCGAGGGAAACTGGTGCCCGAAGAGTGCCGGGCCGGGCTGAAACGGCCCGGAAACGGCGCTGAAAGCGCGGGGCGTCAGGACAGCCGGGTGACGTCGAGCTGTTCGAGGTCGGCGCGCAGCGAGTCGGCGTCGGCGTCGCCGAGGTCGTCGAGGATGCTCAGGGCGCGGCGCCACGCGGCACGGGCGGCACCCAGGTCGGCGAGCGCCCGGTGGCTGCCGCCCAGATTGACGTACGTGCTCGCCACCGCGTACCGGTCGTGGACCTGCGCGAAGAGTTCGAGGGCGTGCTCGTAGCAGGCGACCGCCCGTCGGTCGTCCCCAAGCTGGTGATGGGCGTGGCCGAGGCTGTCCCACGTGTCGGCCTGTCCCTGCACGTCGTCCACCTCCTGCAACATCCGCAGCGCCTCGCCGCACGACGTGAGGGCACTGTGGTAGTTGCCGAGCAGCCCTTCCTGCCAACCGACCGCGTTGAGGGTGTACCCCTGCCCGGCCCGGTTCCCAGCCCGCCGGAACAGCGTCAGCGCCCGCCGGGAGTGGCTGAGCGCCTGGTGGTGCTGCCCCTGCCGCTCGGCCAGCTGACCGAGGTTGAGGCAGGTGTGTGCCCGCCCGGCGTCGTCGCCGACCTCGGTGAACAGGTCGAGCGCGCGCCGCAGGTGGTCGTCCGCCTCGTCGTACCGCCGGAGCCGGGAGCAGGCGAGACCGAGGCTGCGGTGGGCATGGGCCTGCCCGGCCTGGTCGCCGATGCGGGACGCGGCGGCGAGAGCGATCCGCTGCGTGCCGAGCCAGTCCTGCCAGTGCCCCTGCCGGTGCAGGAAGCCGGCCATGGCCCAGGCGAGCCGCCAGGCGTGTCCCTCGAACCCGGACCGCGCGGCGAGCGGTACGGCGGCGAGCAGAACGGGGATCTCGGCGGTGAACCACGCCGTGGCGGCCGACTTGTTCCTGGGGTACTCCGCCGTCACGCCGGGCCGGGGCGGCGGAAGGCTGATCTCGCTGAAGTGCGGGTGCAGTGCGAGGTCCGCGGCGTGTGCCGCGCGCAGGCAGTGGTCCAGCAACCGGTGCACGGCGTCCTGTCGGTCGGCCGGTGACTCCGCGTCGTCGGCGAGGCTGGCGGCGTACGCGCGCAGCAGGTCGTGGAACGCGTACCGCCCGTGGGTGTGCTCGGTGAGGAGGTTCGCCCGGGTCAGCTCGGTGAGCAGCGGACCGGTCGCCGCCGGGGTGACGCCGGCGAGGCTGGCCACGGCCGGGGCGGACACGTCCGGGCCGGGATGCAGGCTCAGCAGCCGGAACAGCCAGACCGCGGGCGGGCTGAGCGTTCGGCACGACCAGGAGAACACCGTCCGGACGTCGGTGGCCTCGTCGCCTCCGTGGAAGGCGTTCAGGTCGCCCAGCTCACCGGCGACCGCGGCCAGTGAGAGCCGCCGGTTGGTGGCGGCTCGGGCCGCGACGATGGCCAGCGCGAGGGGCAGCCGCGCGCAGCGGTCGGCGATGTCGTCGGCCGCGGCGGGTTCGGCGGCGACCTGGTGCGCCCCGAGCCGGCGGACCAGCAGGTGGCGGGCCTCGTCAGGACTCAGCAGGTCGAGGATCACCGGTTGGGCGCTCTCGGTGACGACCAGCGGGGTGAGCTGGTCCCGGCTGGTGATGATCGCGAAGCAGTCGGGTGAGCCGGGCAGCAGCGGTCGGACCTGTTCCGCGTCGCGCGCGTTGTCCAACACCACCAGCAGACGCTTGCCGGCCACCGCCGTGCGGTACAAGCTCACCATCAGGTCCGATTCGCTGGGCATCCGCGCCGCCGCAACGCCGAGCGCCTCCAGAAATCCGTGCAGCGCTCGCGCCGGTTCGGTCGGAGCGGCCGCCGGGTCGAAGCCACGCAGGTTGACGTAGAGCTGGCCGTCGGGGAAGCGCCCGGCCGCGCGGTGCGCCCAGTGCACGGCGAGCGCGGTCTTGCCGACGCCCGCGGTGCCGGACACCACCACGGCGCCGCCCCGGTCGACGAGCGCGTCCAGGGCGGCGAGTTCCGCCTCGCGCCCGGTGAACGTCGGTACGGGAGGAGGCAGCTGCGCCGCCACCGCCACCGGCCGTGCCGTCGGCGTCGGGGCGGGCGCGGCGATCGCGGTGTCCTGGCGCAGGATGGCGCGCTCCAGATCCCGTAGCCGCGGACTGGGGTCGATGCCGAGGTTGTCCCGCAGGGCGTCGCGCAACCGCCGGTACGTGGTGACCGCTTCGCCCTGTCGGCCGTCCCGGTACAGGGCGAGCATCAGCTGCGCGTGCAGGTGCTCGTCGAAGGGATGCTGCCGGACGAGCCGTTCCAACCCGGGGACGAGCCGAGCATGCTCGCCGACCGACAGCCGGGCCTCGGCGAGCGCTCGTTCGGCCTCCAACCGCAGGCGTGCCAGGTGTTCCGCCTGCTCCTCGAGCCAGGCGGACCCGGCCACGTCGGCCAGCGGCGGTCCGCGCCACAGTGCCACCACCTCCGTCAGGTGGGCCACCTGCTCCGCCCGGTCCGTCGCGCGGCGGGCCAGTTCCAGGAGATGCTCGGCGACCTGGACGTCCGTGGACTCCGGCCCGGTGTTGAGCACATAACCGGGCCGACGCGCCACGATCGATCCGGGCTCGCCGAGCACCCCGCGCAAATAGGAGACGTGGCGCTGGAGCGTGTTCTCCGCGGTGGCCGGCAGGCGCTCGCCCCAGACCACGTCGATGAGCCGGTCGACACTCACGACCCGGCCCGCGTGCAGCGCCAACGTCGCCAGTACCGCCTTGCGGCGCAACCCGTTCACCGCCTGCGGGCCGTCGGCGGCGACCACCTCCACCGGGCCGAGCAGCCGGACGCGTACGCCCGCGCCAGCCATCGACATCACCGAATCAGGCTAAATCCGCAGCCCGCAGGCTCGATCTGTTCGTCGCGCAATGGACACGACGCCGGATCTGCCCGGTGTACGGGCCGTTGCGGGTGTCGCCTGACGTGCCGTCGTAGCGGGTCCCGCGGGTCCTCGATCAGACCCCGTCGGGCCGTCGTCACCCCCGACTGGCGGCCTGGCGGATCATCTCGTCCGTCTCGGGATCGGGCATGAGCTCCCGGACGTCCTGCGCGCAACGGCACGAGGCCGCGACCTTGGCAGCCCACGCCAGCGCGTCCCCGCGCGTGGCCACGTCGACGACCGCGAAACCGCCGACAACCTCCCTGGTCTCCGGGTAGGGACCGTCGGTGACCGTTCCGTCCGTGGCCACGATGCTCGCCTGCTGCCTCTCCAGTCCGGCGCCGAACACCCACACGCCAGCGTTCACGGCCTCCTCGACCACCGCGTGCGAGGCCTTGCCCACGTCGGGCCAGTCCTCGGCGGGGATGTGGTCCATCGCGCCCTCGTTGAACGAGATCAGGTACCGCGGCATAACACGACTCCCTCGTCCCGGCGGTCTCCTCCGACCGCCTCCTGTCTGTACTACGAACGGCTCGCCACGGATTCGACGCTACGCCGCGCGGCCGGATCGAGGGGTCCCACCGAGCCGCTCCCGACGGTCGTGCCCGGCGCTGTCCCGGCTACTGGTTACCGTGTCGGGAATCGAAGCATCGAGAGGCCACTGCTGGCCGCCCTCGACCTGTTCGGGCGCCGCTGGAACCTCCGGATCATCTGGGAGTTGCCCCATGGGGTTGATCGTGGTGGATGCCTGCACTCGCGACGGACGAGGCGGTAGCCCTACCGCGGTCGTGATCGACGACGCCACCCGCACCGACGACGAACGGCGCGCTGTCGCATCGACGGTCGGCACCTCCCACACCGCATTCGTCGACAGCAGCAGCGAGGCCCTGCCCCGCGTACGGTTCTTCACCACCGAGGGAGAACTCCAGAACTGCGGCCACGGCACCATCGCCGCGCTGGCCGTCCTGCTGCACCGTGCCGGCGGCACCCAGCACCACGGCCTCCAGAGCACCGGCAACCGACTCGTCGCCGTGACCGCCACCCGCCGGCGCGACGGCATCGAGGTCTGGTTCGAACAAGGCATCATCACGCTGTCGGACAGCACCGACCCTGCCAGCAGCGCCATCATCGCGGCCCTCGGTCTGACGCCGAGCGACATCGTCGCCGACGACCTGCGGGTCGCCTCGCCCGGCACGCCCCGGCTTCTCGTCCGTGTCCGAGAACGCCGGACGCTGTCAGCAATGCGGCCCGATTTGGCCCGGCTGGCAGCCGAGTGTCGCCGGCTCGGCTATCTCGGCTGCTTCGCCTACGTGCTCGCGCCGACCGCGGGACCAGTCACCGCCCGCATGTTCGCCCCCGCGATCGGTGTCGACGAAGACATCGTCAACGCCAACAGCGTCGGCTGCCTCGCCGCCCACCTGCTCGACACATCCCGCACCAGCGACATCGAAGTCCACCAGGGCGACGCGCTCGGCCGCCCGTCAGCCGTCTTCGCCACCGCGACACAGACCCGAGACGGCATCGTGGCCAGAATCGGCGGCCTGGTCCACCACCCGAGGGCCCAGCGCAACGCGTTCGACCTGAGGGAGGTGCGGTGATGCGGGGAGACGACCGCCTGCTGCCGGACCGCGCGGCTCAGACACTCGGGATGACAGGTTGGACGCCACGCCGCCGGGTGGACGTCGGCGAGTGGAAGTCAGGGCGCGCCCCGGAGGGCTTTGCCATGCACGCTCCCGCTCGTGCCTTCCTGACCGAGTTCGGCAGGCTGGTCGTGCCGGTGAGCGATCCCGGTCGGGACTCCGCCCGCATCGGAGTACGGCGCGCCGTCACGGCACACCTCGCCGGAGGCGGTCCGCGTACCGCCCAGCTGATCTCACGGGCTGCGCCACCCGCCTACCCGGCTGTACCGTTTCGCGAGTGGAACGGCTAGCGAACCGGCGCCGGGACCTCGCCGGATGGTTGGTGACGCCGCTGTTCACCCTCGTGGCGGCTCCAGTGTTGGCCGGCATCGTCGGCGTGTTGGGAAACTTCGGGGACCACAACGGCCCGCCGGCCCTGTGCAAGAAGGCCGTGGCCGACAACATGTGCGAGGAGACGAGCCTCGGGGTGATCGGCACGCATCTGGCGATCTCGGGTGCCATGTGGTTGCTGCTCTGGATCATCCCGTGGTGGCGAGGTCTTCGCACCGTGCGCGTTCTGCTCGCCGTCGCCGCGACCGTCGTTCTGGTACTCCTGCCGGTGCGGATGTTCGATTGGTCCATCCCGTACATCTGACAGTCTGCGTCGCGTTCCGGAGGAACTGCTGGTACCTCTCGTGCCGCTCGAAACGCGGAGTTTGAGCTGTTGAGCGCAACCGGCAGGCAGGGAGACGCTTGACGCCGCTACCGCCAACTTGCCCAGCTCAGGCGCGTCGGCTGGTGCTGAGTGACCCGGCGTGCCGACCGGTGCGGTTCGCACGACGGCCTGCGGCAGACTTGTCCCTGTGCCAACCCAGCCACTGGTTCGCAAGGTTCGCTTCGAGGTCCGTCCGTGGGATCACGGTCCCGACCCAGCACGCGAGTTGTTGCCGTACGTCGACAAGGTAAGCCTGGTGGACCTGGTCTCGGGCTTCGAGCACGCCGCCGGCCACGATGTGCCCGGCGCGTATGCCGGGCTCATTCTCGATCATTTCAACGTCGGTGACCTGGCTGCCTATCTCACCGGACGACCGGACTCCGCCTACCGGTCCCTTAACGGCATGATCGCGCTCCTCGGCTGCGACTGCGGCGAGGTCGGCTGCTGGCCTCTGGAAGCCCAGGTGATCACTACAGAGCATTCGGTGATCTGGCGCGGCTTCTCCCAGATCTACCGCCCCCAGCGCGACTACGGGGACTTCGGCCCATTCGTGTTTCATCGGAACCAGTACGAGGGCGCAGTCCACGAGGCGGTTGCCACCAGCGCTGTGCACGGGGAAAGAGGTAATCGTCGATCGTGGCGCGGATGACGTCGCGGCCCTGTTCGCCCAGGACGACGGCCAACTCGTCGGCGAGGGTGGTCTTGCCGGCGGCGGGCGGTCCGTCGGGTGGGCGACCGGGACGGAGCCGACTGTCTCAGCCAGACGACCGAGCAGCTGGTCGCGGGTGCCTTAAACCATGCCACCGCCCTGCCGGGTCAGGGACGGCAGGTGTTCGTCTTGATCGTGTCGACGAACGCGTCCCAGGCGGCGGGCGCGAAGCTCAACATCCCGGCATTGGGCGCCTTGGAGTCGCGGACGTCGACCTGGACGCGCCGGTCGCGCACCTCCACGCACTGGCCGTTGCTGCCGGAACGGCTCGACGTCCGCCAGGCGTTACGTTCCATGCTCGCTCAGCTCCTTGATGAACTTGATCGACTCGGCGGGTGACCGCGCCAGCGTCCTCAGATTGTCGTACGCCGCCGACAGCCGCGCCAGGTCACGGCTCGACTCAAGGAACAACTCGCCAGCCAGGGTTTCGATGTAGCCCAATGGTGGCTCGTCCCGCTCGAAGCTGAGCAGGGCGAAGCCGCTGCTGTCCGCCAGGTGGGCGCCGGCCTCGAAGCGCAGCACCTGGATCGTCACGTTCGGCAGCCGACTCAGGGTGACCAGGTGGTCGAGTTGCTCACGTAGCACGTCCGGGCCGCCCACCTCGGTACGTACCGACGCCTCGGACAGGATGGCGTGCATCCGCAGCGGCGTCGGTTTCCGACGCAGCACCTCCTGCCGGGTCATCCGGGCGGAAATTCGCTGGTCGATGGTCTCCGGATCGGTCTCCCGGCCGATGACGTTGACCTCGCGGGCATAGCTCTCGGTCTGCAGTAAACCGGGCACGAGCATCGGCTCGAAGTTCTTGAGTTCCACGGCCTCGATCTCGTACGCGATGTAGGTGGCGTACTTGCCACCGAGACGCTGCCACCAGCCGTCCTCACGCAGGCCGCGCGCCTGATCGAGCAGCGATGTCCCCGGCTCCTCGTCAATCTTGACGCCGTACGCGACCAACAGCTCCATGACGTCACCGACCCGAGGTCTGATCTCGCCCGACTCGATCCGACTGATCCGAGACGGCGAGCAGGCGACGGTCTCCGCCACTCCCTCACCGGTCAGACCCTTGGCTTCGCGGAGCTTGCGCAGCTCCCGGCCAAGTCGCCGAGAGCGCGGTGTCGCGGGCGTGAATCGAGGCATGTCGTGATTCTGCACCCTGTCTCGCGTTTCTCCATGCCCTGACTCACGTGCTCGGCGTGTCGATCATGTTCATCTTCTTGCTTTGCATCACATGATGCGCAACTCTGATGACCGTAAGAAACGAAGCCTCGCCACAGCGTGAGTGACCGGCACGCGGCAAATCCAAGCCCCCGGCGTCGTTAGAAAGCGAGCGTGCGCATGGTTTCCGAAGTCGTGTCGATCGTGTTCGGCGGCCTGGTGCCCGGGTTCCTGTTCGGGCTCCTCGCCTTCCGGGTCAAGTCGCGATGGTGCCCACGCTGCGGAGAGGCCACCGATGCCATCCAGCCGTCGCCGGAGCGAAAGTGATGACCGGGCCCGGCCGACGCAACGGCAACGAGCCGCCGATCGGGCGGCGGATGGCGGAACTGCGGGCACGTCGGGGAATGAGTCAGCAGGTCTTCGCCGACCGGATCCGCAAGTCGAAGAGCTGGGTGGACAAAGTTGAGCGGGGCGTCCGCACCCTCGATCGACTCTCGGTGATCGAGACGGTCGCGGCAGCCCTCAGCGTCGCCCCGGACGTCCTGCTCGTAGGCAAGGCCCCACGCGAGTCGGTCACCGACACCGGCGGCGACGTCGAACGGCTGCGGGCCGCGCTGGCCCGCTACGACATACCCGCCGGCGGCAAGCCAGCGCCGTCGCTGGCTCAGCTCGACGGCCAAGCGGGGTACGCGTGGGCGGCCTACCGCAACGGTCACCACCCCCAGGTGTTACGGCTCCTGCCCGACCTGCTCGGCCAGAGCCGCCTGCTCTGCCACACGCAGACGGGAAACGCGCGCGCCGCCGAGCTGCTGGTGCGGGTGTACCGGCTCGCCGCCCAGGTACTGGTCAAACTTGGCGAGGCCGACCTGGCCTGGCTGGCCGCCGATCGGGCGATGGCCGCCGCCGCTGGCGACCCATGGCGTGCCGGCCTCGCGGCGATCTCTCTCACGCAGGCACTGCGAGCCCTACGGCGAGGCCGGCTGGCGATGGCCGCCGCCGTCAACGCCGTACACCAGCTCGAGCTCGGACCGCCGGACGTCCTCCGGACGCGCGGACCCGCCCTGACGGGGACCCTGTTGATCGAAGCGGCGCTCGCCGCCGCCGTCAGCGGGGACACCGATGCCACAGACGAACTCACCGAGCGGGCAGCTCGTCTCGCCGACGGCGACCATCGCCACGACCACGACGGCACCGGGTTCGGCACCACCCCGGTCGACCTCGCCCGAGCCCTGATCGCGATGTGGTTCGGTGACCACCACCTGGCCGTGGCCACTCACCGGCGGGCCACCAGTGGTAACGCCTGGCCCCTACTTCCCGCCGAGCACCGGGCCGCCCAACTGATCGACATCACGCACGCTCACCTGGACCTCGGCGACGCCCGTGCCGCCGGCCGGGCGCTGGTCGCCGCCGACCGTGTCGCCCCTACCGAGACGCGGATCCGGCCCGCCGCCCGAGCGGCACTGACCGCCGTGCTCCGAGCCGGCCCCACCGCGGCCGACGTGGCCCGCCTGGCCGCCACCATCGGCTTGACCCGGCACTGACTCTCGCGCATCCGGTTGGATTGCTCGGGCTGCGGGTTCGGGCGGTGTTCCCTACTTCCGACCCGAGCAGCCGACCGGCGATACGAGCCCACGAATCTTCCAGGCCATCGCTAAGACGATAGAGCAACTCAGCTAATGTCAAATCGTCGTATAACGGCGCAAGGTGGGCCCTTGAGAGCCCGCAGTGCCAAGACGAGTTGCTGTCACTGCGCCGGATCCTCTCCGGATCTCTCAGCGGGCCGGTCTGCACGGGGTCGGGGGCGGTCCGGCGCTCATTGCGGGAGGGGGGAGTTGTCTGCCCTCGATCGGAACGACCCGAGCAGACCCCCCCGTAACCTACCGGCGTCCGTACGAGCCGTCACGGTCCGCCGGTCGCTGTCGCCCGCGGAGGGTCCGGCTCCCCAAGAGGGCGGATTGACGGCAGGGGGCGGGCACGCCAGCCGCTTCTTTTGGGCTACCAAGCAGCATCATCTTCAGTGCCTAAAGCCCGATTCTTGCCCTTCGCAGAACCCCTTGGAACGTGAATACTCTTCACGAGAATCTCGATCTCTCGGTCGGCATCATCGCCAGAGATAACGGCGACTACTAGATCTGCCGACGCGCCATTGGCTAGGCTGACACGATACGGAATTTGACGGAGTTCGCCTTCCGCGTTGCCCAAGTCTTGGATCAATTGCGCCAATCGAGGGTCGACGCCGGCTCGAAATTGCATTGACAAGCTGTCCAGAGCAGAGTACAAGGCCGCTTGAAATACGGGAGGGAGGCGCTTAAGGTGATCGGATGCCTGCTTTGTGAATCTGACCTGCACAGTCCACAACTCGGGCAGAGACTCCGCCTCGATCAACGTCGAATCACTGACACTTGTCCCAAGATGCGTCCGAGCGTTGACCAGCAAGCCGGGAACGTTCAGCATGTACAGGAAAACTCCCGATTCTTGTGTCATTTCGAGCACCAACTCTGGGCGCGGCCCCTGGATTTCACCCTTATGCTTGTAAACCCAGTCCTCCTTCTCCTCATTGCAAATGAATAAAACTGGTCGGCTGTGAACTTTTGCCTCATCAAGTAGCTGGCGCCAAAGGATGTAGTCACCGGCCTGTCGGTGAGGGTCGCCCCCTTTTTCGTCCATATACCCAGGGGGAATCCTTTCCCTCTTACGTCGGGCAGCCTCTTCTAGTGCTGCTTTATGAGCAACGTCACCGAGTGGCGGCCCCACTCTTTTCGAAAACAGCTCATTGACTACTTCAACGACAGCATCGTTGCCTGCCTTAACCGCATCCCTGCTTAAGTCGTATGCGCTCGCCTCCCCTAGCACCTCTTCAATAGTCGCTGCTAGTTCGTTGACCCTATCAATGAGTCTGTCGCGTTGACTTTCCGCAATCTGATACCGCTTTGCGAATCCTGAAATTCGAGCCGCAACCCGTGATAGTGATTTCGATATCTCGACGTTCTCTTTAGACGCCGCATCTAATCGGTCATCGACGACGCCCGGGCGATTTCGATGAAACTCAAGTGCTGCCTGGTGAGTCAGAAAGAGCCGTGGCCTCATTGCCCTAAGAACTCCAAGGAATTCTTCACGAGCTTTCGGAGTAAATCGGTAAAGGTCAAGCAGGGCATTTGCGTCCAATGACACTAAGCCCGCTTGAAATGCTTGCGTTCGCTGCTCGTCACTGAGAGAATAGTAGCCGGGAAAGAGTTCCCGGGGATTGCCGCCTTCGACAATCTCTATTCTTTCAGAGTTCCTCGCCAACTGGGCTCCTCCATTGCAGTCGAGCGGACCAGTGTTCGGGCCTACAGTGTTGCCCTGCCTGCGATACGGATTATCGACGTACTCACGTGTCTTCTCAAGCCTGCACCGTCCAACTCGGACGCAGGGCTGTATGGAACGACCTGCACTTCGAGGGGGATCACAGCGAGAAGACGGGCGAACCTCGGTGGTTGCCGTGGCAGGAGGGGCTGAACCATCTCCGCATCTCCGCGAACATGGCTGCGAGCTGGGCGAATGCTTGCGGAGATGCGGAGTTCCGTCGACCGGTTATCTCCGCAATCAAGGTTCATGTCCGCAGTAGGTTGCGGAGATATGGAGATCGATGATTCCTGATGGTCACTCCGTTAGGATACGCGCCACGGAGGAAACCTCGGCGCAAAGCCTGCCCAAGGTTTCGGATGCCTCATCGCGCTATCAACTGCCTCACAAAATCTCGCGCCTTGACAGAATCCCTATGCCGGCCTTCCGCAAGCACAGAGGAAACCCACTTTGGCCCATGGCCTCCAACACCCTTCACAAATGATTCCAGCTCGCCGTGGGGTGAGACGTGCACTCCAACTTCCACAAGCTTTTTCAGCAACTGCTCGCACGAAGCGTATGGTTCTCCAGGCGGGACATCCTCAAGCCCAGTCTGCTTTACCGCTTCCCAACCGTCCTTAAACGAGAAAAGCGCTGCGACGGCCTTGCTGGTATCGCGATCCAGGTCTAGTGCATCGTCAGGAAGGATTTCTTCCAGCTTCTTCCGGAGTCCTGAAATCGGCTTCGCGATCCGCTTGGAGCTAACAGCCGTCGCGAAGCGATTTCTCAACTGCTCAAACTCGCCCCAGCCACCGCCTGCAGACTCCACTAATCGCCGGAATCCTTGTTCATCTCGAAGCATATCGAAGTCTACTGCAGCCACTACATCGACGCCGACGCTACGGAGAGCAGCAACTGCGACGTGAATGCGGTCCTTCCCACCTGCAGGAACGAAAAGTACGTCAGGTTGGGCGACATCGTGATTCTCGACAAGATCATCAAGGACTGCGGCAAAAAACCGGCAATCTGAATCGCTCTCAGCAACTACGACTCGATCGTAAAAGAGCCCGTCGAAGATCCTCGAATATCTGAGAAGAGAGTCAGTCCATAGAAGCTTTGCTCGTTCAGCGCTAATCTGCTTGGCATGGTTAACGTCACCCTCGCGGCTGAGACGCACGACGGTCACCTCAGACGGACCATCGAGCAGCCCCCATAGGAAATCCGTGTCGTGGGTCGCGATGAACAGCTGGGATCCGTTACGAATCGCAAGCTGGCTGAGCAACCGCCCTAAAGCTCGGCGCTGAGGCGGATGAAGGAATGCCTCCGGCTCGTCAATCGTAATAACGAAATAGCTTTGCACCAACATCGCGAGTACGAGGCCCAGGAAGCTTCGCATTCCGTGGCCTTGTCGCCCTAACTGAGGAAGGGCATTCTCGGCGCTGGCGTACGACTTTGTGGGCCTATTAATCGGAGGGACTTCGGCATCAGGAATCCCTACCCGCAAATACGACTGAGAACTGAGCCGCTGAAGAGTGATAGGCTTCCCAAAAGCCGCTTCCGAAATCTTCGAGAATTCCGCCTCAAGCTCGCCGTCTTGATACAGGAAGGCGACGGGAGTTGCTGGAACTTCATCCATATATCCGGCACTAACCGGACTTCCCACAATCCCTGAACGGGAATCAACATCAGCAGACAACACAAGAAAGCCCGGCAAGTACGCCCCGAGGTAGCCCGACGAGGCGTACTCCCAATCGTGATTGAGTTGCCCCCAGGAACCTTGAGCGCCCATGCGCCGATAGTTTTCCTGATAGCCTCCAAGTTCGGTGCTAGCATTTAGTTTAAGCCAAGTATGAAAGTCTTCGGAGGTGCCGGAAAGTTCGAATGCAACATCCCGAACAACAACGGCATCCCGTTTTGTATGCTCAGAAGCTAGGCAAGACATTAGATCGTTAAGGGATGCCGTTTTTCCGCTGTTGTTCGGCCCCACTATGACGGTAATCCCCTTCGCCGGTGTGGCGATACGGGTTCCGTCGCTGAAGGTGATGGAAGAGATTGACAGGTCGATGGCCACCAAGCCATCCTGCCCGCTAAGGCTGGTTTACCGCGACCCCGACGGACCGCGGAATCTAGAGAACGACTCATAGCTAGCTGGACGGGCCAACCCTGCCCGGCCGTTCGGGCATTCGCGCCATCAATGATGCTGCGGCACGCTGGTCCGACTCTGAAAGCCATGCTGCATATACCCGCAGCGTCGTCGCTCCTCCCCCGCCGTGGCCGAGGCGGCCCGCGACCGTCCGAACGTCCACTCCTGCCGCAATCAGTCCGGTTGCCGAGTAGTGCCGCAGGGCGTGCAGGTTCGTGGTGATGCCAAGCCGAAAGGCCATCCGACTGAACCGCAAGGTGGCCGTGTCCGGCACCAACGGCGTACCGCCGTCCGAATCCGGCGAGAAGACATATCTGTCCCTGGACAGCGACATCGCGATGGCCGACGCTCGCTCCTCGCAGCGCGCCAGCTGGTCACGCAGCACCTCTACCGTCTCCGCGTCCAGGGCTACGCGCCGCTGCTGGTGCGTGCGTCTTGGTGTCCTTCTCCCGCAGCTTCCCCGCCTCGTCCACATACAGGGCGCTCCGCAGGGTCAGAACGGCCCCGTCCAGGTCGACCGCGGACCACCGCAGCGCGCACAGCTCACTCCGTCGCGCCCCCGTCGTCATGGCCACCCATACGAACGCGCCCCAGTCCGGGTCCTTCCACGCCTGGGTGACCAGTCGCGCCGCTTCGGCGGCGTTGGTGGGTGTGGGTTGGGCTGAGGCATCCCGGGCTTCTCCGCCTGTTCTGCTGGGTTGACCGCGATCCAGCGCCACCGGACGGCCCGGTTCAGCGCGCCGGACAGGATCCAGTGAATCTGCCGGATTGACGCCGGGGCGAGCGGCTTGCACTCGTGCGGCCGGCCCTTGTCGGTGCAGTCGTGCGGCTCTGCCTTCCGGTGCTCGATCGCTTTCCGAGCGCCTCCACAGTGGTCCCGGCACTTCCGCAGCACGGCATAGAACGACTCCAGCGTCTCGGCGTCGAGCCGACCCACCGGCAGCTTGCCGAGCAACGGCCGTACGTGCTTGTTCAGCTTCTTGACGTACCCCTGCCGGGTTGACGTCTCCACGTCGAGCACTTCAAGCCACCGGTCAAGCAGTTGGTCGACGGTGGCGCGGGTGCGTGGGTTGCGCCGGTCGTAAACCTGGGCGAGGAACCGCGTACGCGCCTTCTCGGCTTCCTTCCGGGCGGTCGGTCCGGCCGGGACGGTGGTGCCGCTTCTTGGTGATGGGGTCGATGCCCGCGTAGACCTTCACCCTGAGTGAGCCGCTGGGCAGTTCCTCGATCTCGCCGCGCTGGCGCTTCCCGCGCCCGTTCGCCGTCGTCATGGGGCCGACCGTAACCCGCTCACACCACGAGTAGCACCACGGAAAGATCGCGGATCTAGCGTTTTACGTGGTGGGCCGGAGGTACCACCATGCGAACCACACCGCCACGATCGCGGGCAACCCGCTACCGCTGACTTTGCCCAGCTCACGGGCACCAGGCGGTGCCCGATGAACCCAACCCGCTCGTCCAAACCGCCGGTGCGGTTCACCGATGCGGAAGAGATCAACCCGTTCCAGCTCCTTCTCGATCTTCATGACCATGCCGTCGCTCGGACGCCGGAATCCGGACGCGTTGCCGTCCTGACGGAGCTGGCGTTGTCCGCTGCGGTGGTGTCCTGGTGGACTCGCTGGCAGCCCTCGACGATTCACTCCGCTCTACGGGCGGGCGCGGACCTGACGGACATCGCGAAAGCGACCGGTCTCGACGCGGGCGAAGTCGTCGACCGGTGGCGGCGATGGGTCAATGTCCAGACGCGGCTGGACATCGGCGGACGTCCGTCCGTGGACCCCGTCGAGGTCCGGGCCATCGAGGGACGGCTCGAGCCGGGGGTGGTTCAATGACGCCGACCCGGCTTGCCCGAGACGTGAGCACGGTGGCGGTGGCCGGAATTGCTGCCTGGTCGTCATGGAGTCACATGGTCGCCGTGGCGTTGAGGTTCGGTGAGCGTCCCGAGGTCGCCTACGTACTTCCGCTGTCGGTCGACGGGATGCTGGTCGTCGCGTCGGCGGCCATGGTCGAGGACAAACGCGCCGGCCGGAGAGTGCGCTGGTCGGCCCGGACGGCTTTCGCGGTCGGGGTGGCGGCCAGCGTGGCGGCGAACATCGCCGCGGCCGAGCCGAGCCTCGGCGCGCGGATCGTGGCGGCGTGGCCAGCGGTGGCGTTGCTGCTGGTCGTAGAGATGCTGACGAGATCGCAACCGGTCCCACACAACGACCATCGAACGTCAGACGACGCCCGCCCGAAGCAACCGCCGGGCTTCGACGCTACGTCTGCGCTGCCACCGCAGTCGCGCCCGTCGGACTTCGCGACCGAGGCGAAGCAAGCTCAGCAGGCTAGGGGCGCCGACGGCCGGAAGACGAGCCAGGTGGCGCCGCCCCTGCGGGGAACCGGGCGACGCAGGCGGATGACGGGGCGCGCGGAGCGGACAGCAGACGTTGTGGCCCGGCTGCGTGCCGAGCGTCCCCAGGCCAGCCTGGCGGAGTTAGCTCCGGCCGCACGCGTGTCCGAACGTCATGTCCGACGCCTTGTGACGGAGAAGCTTGTGGACGGACAGCCGCCATAGAGTTCACCTTGACGTGCTGATGACCTTGGAGCGGCCTCCCAAAGTTCCGGTTCGCCCCTCTCCGGCCTTACGAAATACGGCTTCGGGCTGCAACGGTCGGGACACGAAGAGTGGACCAAGTCGCTACACTTCCCGGCTGTACCCAACGGCGACGGGGAGACGTGACGCGGTGCGCAAAGCGAATCTGGGCGTGTTCTGGGCTTGACCCGTTTCGACGGACAGGGTCGATGTGTTGATCTTAGTCAGGCTGCCTGGGCCGCTGGTAGGAGGTGCGAACCGGTGGATTCGAAG
>NZ_JBEXHY010000023.1:0-69309 GCF_040608295.1 Micromonospora sp. NPDC005197
ATGGCGCACTCGCCGCCGTGCTAAAACTTGTCGGGCTCCACCGCGTAACCGTTCTGACCCCCGACCGCCACGGATGCCGAAGAGCGGCCGCCTCCCCTCGGGGAGGCGGCCGCTCTTCGGCAGGCAGCAGAGATCAGTGCACGGTGACGGTCGGGCCGGTGACCAGCCCGCGCAGCTCCTCGGGAAGCTCGGCGCCCATCTCGTCGGCGATGCGCAGCGCCTCCTCGATCAGCGTCTCCACGATCTGCGCCTCGGGCACCGTCTTGACGACCTGGCCCTTGACGAAGATCTGGCCCTTGCCGTTGCCGGAGGCGACGCCGAGGTCGGCCTCGCGGGCCTCGCCCGGGCCGTTCACGACGCAGCCCATCACGGCGACCCGCAGCGGCACCGGCAGCCCCTCCAGGCCGGCGGTGACCTCCTCGGCGAGCTTGTAGACATCCACCTGGGCC
Organism: Micromonospora sp. NPDC005197; assembly: GCF_040608295.1. Lineage (NCBI taxonomy): Bacteria > Bacillati > Actinomycetota > Actinomycetes > Micromonosporales > Micromonosporaceae > Micromonospora > Micromonospora sp. NPDC005197. The sequence goes on from NZ_JBEXHY010000023.1 coordinate 450, forward strand.
CGCCCGCAGGACGGGCAGGAGACGATCTCCAGACCGCGCTCGCGCAGGCCCAGCGACTCCAGGATCTGGTTGCCGACCTTGATCTCCTCGACCGGCGGGGCGGACAGCGACACCCGGATCGTGTCGCCGATCCCCTCGGCGAGCAGCGCACCGAACGCCACCGCCGACTTGATGGTGCCCTGGAAGGCCGGCCCGGCCTCGGTGACGCCGAGGTGCAGCGGGTAGTCGCACTGCTCGGCGAGCTGCCGGTACGCGCGGATCATCACGACCGGGTCGTTGTGCTTGACCGAGATCTTGATGTCGCGGAAGCCGTGCTCCTCGAACAGCGAGCACTCCCACAGCGCCGACTCGACGAGCGCCTCGGCGGTGGCCTTGCCGTACTTGGTCAGCAGGCGCTTGTCCAGCGAGCCCGCGTTGACGCCGATCCGGATCGGCACCCCCGCATCCCCCGCGGCACGAGCGATCTCCTTGACCTTGTCGTCGAACTGGCGGATGTTGCCCGGGTTGACCCGGACCGCCGCGCAGCCCGCGTCGATCGCGGCGAAGACGTACTTGGGCTGGAAGTGGATGTCGGCGATCACCGGGATCTGCGACTTCTTGGCGATCGCGGGCAGCGCCTCGACGTCGTCCTGGGACGGCACCGCCACCCGGACGATCTGGCAGCCGGACGCGGTCAGCTCGGCGATCTGCTGCAGGGTCGCGTTGACGTCGGAGGTGAGGGTCGTGGTCATCGACTGCACGGACACCGGCGCACCGCCGCCGACGGGCACCGAACCGACCATGATCTGGCGGCTGGCCCGGCGGGGAGCGAGCGGCGGGGGCGGCACGGCGGGCATACCGAGACTGATAGCGGTCACTTCAGGCACTCACCTTGAGAAGAGCGTGATGGGGTTGACCACGTCCGCGGCGATGGTGAGCAGCGTGAACGCGCCACCGATCAGGATCACCGCGTACGTGAAGGGCATCAGTTTGAGGTAGTCGACCCGGCCCGGGTCGGCCCGGCCGATCCGCGCGTAGACCCAGGAGCGGGCCCGTTCGAACCAGGCGATGGCGATGTGGCCGCCGTCCACCGGGAGAAGCGGCAGCAGGTTGAACACCCCGATGAAGAAGTTCAGCGACACGAAGAGCATGAAGAAGACCAGCCAGGCGTTGTTCTGCACGGCCTCCCCGCCGAGCCGGCTGGCGCCGACCACGCTGATCGGGGTGTCCACGTCCCGCTCGCCACCGGTGAGGGCGGTCCACAGGGCGGGGACCTTCTGCGGGATGCGCTGCAACGCCTGCGCGGTGCCGACGGCGAGTTGGCCGGTGAAGTCGGCGGTGGCCCCGAAGGCGCCGACCGGCCCGTACGTCACGCGGGTGGGGGTGCTGGGCACGAGGCCGACGCCGAGCGCGGCCACCGGCGCGGCGGCGCCCTTCGGGTCGTCCAGGGGCGGACGCTGGGTCTGCGCGAGCACCGTGCTGGTGCTGCCCGCCTGCCCGTCGCGGACGTACTCGATCCGCGTGGTGTCGCCCGGCTTGAGACTGCGCAGCGTGGTCAGCAGGTCGCCGTAGTTGCTGATCGGGGTGCCGTTGATCGAGGTGATCCGGTCGCCGTCGCGCAGTTGGGCCTGAGCGGCCGGGCTGGCCGCGTCAGCGGGGGTGCACTCCCGCAGCGTGTTCTCCGGCACCACGCAGGGGCTGAGCTGGATGACCGCCGGCTCCTTGCGGGCCTGCGCGTCCGTGGTGGGGAAGTCCGGGTTGGGCAGGCCGGCGGAGACGGCGAGGATCCAGATGGTGATCAGCGCGAGCGCGAAGTGCGTGATCGACCCGGCGGCCATCACGATGGTGCGCTTCCACACCGGGTAGCGCCACATCACCCGCGACTCGTCGCCCGGCTCGACGTCGTCGTCCTGCGGCGTCATCCCGACGATCTTGCAGAAACCGCCGAGGGGAATGCCCTTGAGGCCGTACTCGGTCTCGCCCCGTCGGAACGACCAGATGGTGGGACCGAAGCCGACGAAGTACTTGGTGACCTTCATCCCGAACATCTTGGCGGTGAGCAGGTGCCCCGCCTCGTGCAGACTCACCGAGATGAGGATGGCCAGGGCGAAGAGGACCACCCCGAGCAGGTACGACATCAAGCTCCTTCCACCGAACCCGCGATGATCTCCTGCGCGTGCGCGCGCGCCCACGACTCGGCCGCGAGCACGTCCTCGACGGTACCTGGTTCGGCGAAGTCCGGAGCGTCCTCCAACACGCGTTCGAGGGTGTCGACGATGCCGAGGAACGGCAGTCGGCCCGCCACGAACGCCGCCACGCACTCCTCGTTGGCCGCGTTGTAGATCGCCGGGCGGCAGCGCCCGGCCTCCCCGGCGGCCTTGGCCAGGGCCACGGCCGGGAACGCCTCGTCGTCGAGCGGCGCGAACTCCCAGGTGTGCGCGGCCGTCCAGTCGACGGCGGCGGCGGCCTCGGGCACCCGGTGCGGCCAGCCGATGCCCAGCGCGATCGGCAGCCGCATGTCCGGTGGGCTGGCCTGGGCGATCGTCGACCCGTCGGTGAACTCGACCATCGAGTGGATCACCGACTGCGGGTGCACCATCACGGTGATGTCGGCGTACGGCACGTCGAACAACTCGTGCGCCTCGATCACCTCAAGGGCCTTGTTGACCATGGTGGCCGAGTTGATCGTGACGACCGGCCCCATGTTCCAGGTCGGGTGCGCGAGCGCCTGCTCGGGTGTGACCTGCGTCAACTCGTCGCGCCGCCGACCCCGGAACGGGCCACCGCTGGCCGTGACGATCAGCCGCCGCACCTCGCCGCGCGACCCGGACCGCAGGCACTGGGCCAGCGCCGAGTGCTCCGAGTCGACAGGCACGATCTGCCCCGGCCGCGTCACCGCGGCCTTGACCAGCGGGCCGCCGGCCACGAGCGACTCCTTGTTGGCCAACGCGAGAGTACGACCACCGCGCAGAGCGGCCAGCGTAGGAGCGAGGCCCAGCGAGCCGACCACGCCGTTGAGCACGACGTCGCACGGCCACTGCGCCAACTCGGTCATGGCGTCCGGCCCGGCGACAATCTTGGGAAGTTTGAAGTCGCCGGTGGCCCAGCCCCGGCGGCTCGCCTCCGCGTAGAACGCGAGTTGCAGGTCCTGCGCCGCGGATGCCTTGGCCACCCCGACCGCCTCGACGCCCAGTTCGAGGGCCTGCGCGGCGAGCAACTCGACGTTGCCACCGCCGGCGCCGAGCGCCACCACCCGGAACCGGTCCGGGTTGCGCCGGACGATGTCGATGGCCTGCGTGCCGATCGAACCGGTGGACCCGAGCAGAACAAGGTCGCGGGGGGAAGTCACGAGGCCATTCTCCCCCACCGCCGCTGCACGCCCGCTGGGAGCCTCAGCCGCCGCCGCGCGGCGCTCGCGGCATGATCAACTCCAGATCGCCGATGTCGGGCTATCCGCAGCTCTCGGATACCCCGACATCGCCGAAACCGTGTCGATCAAGCGGTGCCGGACTCTTCTGGGACCGCCTCCTCGTCCAGCAGTTCGGCCGGATCGATGGAGAACTCGAAGGGCTCGCGCATCGCGAAGGTGCTGCCCGCTGCTGCGGCGGCCACCGGCCGGTACTCCCCGTTGACCAGCTCGAACAGAGCCAGTGTCGGTACCCGATTGCGCAGGTCCACCCGGAGGAAGAACGGAACTCCGGCAGCCGCGTACTCCCGGGGCCGGTCGATCACGTCCTTGCGTCGGTTGCCCGGCGAAACGATCTCCCCGAGTAGTACCGCCTCGACGATGGGAACCGTCGTGCGGCCACCCCCGGAGCTGGGCAGCACAACGATGTCTGGAATGAAGAGATCATCCCCGGAGAGGACGTTGATCTCCGGATAGACCCAGAAGCCGGCCTTTCGCGCAGCACGGTGCAGCACGTAGGGCAGTTCCCTCTCGACCGACTGGTGGTCGATTCCCGCGTGTGGTGTCACGATCACGCTTCCGCTCAGGACCTCAACCTTGGGGCCGTTGGTCTCCGGCAACAGGTCGAGGGCGAGCTGCGCGGTCCACGGCTCGTCATGCCACCGCAGCACGTCGAACGACGGCTCGGTGTGCTGCGGCGCCGGCTCCGGCGCGAACGCTGCCTCGGCCATCCGGGCTCACCCCCTCAGCGGACCATCATGCTCAGGTCAGCCTAGCCACCGCAGCCCCCGCAGCACGTCATCGCACACCGAGTCCGCCGCCGCTCGATCCGCAGCATCCCGCACGGCACGAATAGATCTTGGACAGTTTCCGTTAGGTCCGAACGGAAACTGTCCAAGATCTGCGGCTGACAGGGCGCGGTCATCGCGAGGGTTGGCTGACCACCGTGAACTCGATGAAGGCGGCCCAGGCCGAGGGGGTGAAGGTCAGCACCGGCCCGTGCCGGTCCGTGCTGTCGCGTACGCCGACCAGGTGCGACAGATTGGTGGCCACCTCCACACAGGTGGAGCCCCCGTTGTCGCTGCGGGTGGACGTGCGCCACACCGCACCGGTCAGGTCCATGACTTCGCCAGCTCCCGCACGAGATCCCGTGAGGCCCGCCGGGGCAACGCCTCGCCCCGCAGGCTCTCCCACCTGCGCTGAAGGTTATCAACGTCCTCCGGGCGATCGGTCACGTGCGCGCGCACCGCGGTGTCGAGGTGCGCGACCTCACCGCTGTCCGGTGTCCGGGCCAGGATGAACGGACCCGCCAACCCGGCATGCATGCCCGCCCCGGCCGGCACGACGTAGAGGTCCACGTGCGGCTGCTCGGTGATCTGGAGCAGGTGCTCGAACTGCGCCACCATCACGGCCGGTGCGCCGATCCCCCGCCGCAGCACCGCCTCGTCGACGACGGCCACGAACTCCGGCGGGTGCTCCCGGCTCAGCACCGACTGCCGGTCCAACCGTGAGCCCACCCGTTGCTCGACCTCCGGCTCCCGCAGCATCCTCCCGCCGCGCAGCACCGCCCGGGCGTACGCCTCGGTCTGCAGGAGGCCGGGGATCAACGACGGCTCGAACCAGCGGATCATGGTCGCATCCCGTTCGACGGTGATCCACTCACGCAACCACGGCGGGGCGGCGTCGGCCCGGACCAGGGTGAGCAGTCGCTCGAACAGCCCACCGGCCTCCAATATCCCGTCGACCCGGGCGATGAAGTCCTGCGAGGGGGTGCGGTGACCGATCTCCACCATCCCCACCAGCGACGACGAGTAGCTGATGCGCTGCGCCAGCTCCTCCTGGCTCAGCCCACGCTCCCGGCGAGCCCGTCGCAGCTCCGCCCCGAGAAACTCCAGCGTCGACACCGGGCCGCTGTCCATCACACCTCCACCACATCTCGCCCACCAGTCACCACCAGCCATCACCGCGTCTCGGCGGATCGGCACACCCGGCGCTGAGGGCGCTCGCCACCTTCCGACGGTAGTCGCGTCCACACCAGAGTGTGAACAGGCACGAGGAAGGTGGACGTGATGGGCAAGCAGGTCGGGTTGGTGCCAATGACACCGAGGCATCGGCGCAACTGGGCACGGTGGGGTCGGTACTGCACCTGCGGGCTGCGCTGGCCCTGTCCGGACCGGCAGCGTCGTGCGGCCCGGCCGCTGTGGCCCTGCCGGTGGACGCGGTGACCGCGCCACGGTGGATCGTCCACCTACCGACCACCCTGACCAGTCTCGACGACGCCACCGCCCTGGCCGTGGCACTGTGCGACTCGCTCGGTCACCTCGCCGTCGTCGACTTCGGGGAGACGACGCTCAGCGAGGAGGACGCGCAGTTCCTGCGTACCCGAGTGTTCTGTGACGCCCGGCTCGGCGGCGCAGGCCGGTGCCGGCGTCCCGACGCCCACGACGGCCCCTGCGGGCCGGCCCGAAACCGCGGGTGACCCGACGCCGACCCTGGCCGACCGTCATGATCATGCGTCTGATCGACGGATGGCCCGGGGGTGTCCTGCTCCGCGAGCATCAGCGGCGATCACGGTCAAACACGGAGGGGACCACATGAACCAGAAGCTTCAGGCGCGCGCGTTCGAGCGGGTGGCGTCGATCCTGCAACCCGGGGAACAGCCGGTCAGCGCGACCCGGGCGATGGTCGGCAGTTTCTCGGCCGGCCGACTCGGGACGGTCGTCTCGCAGGGACTGATCACCGCGGGCGCCGGGGCGGTGGGCCACGCGCTGTCACGGACCAAGAAGCAGTTCGTCGTCCTCACCGACCGGCGGCTGATCTTTCTGCCGCAGACCTTCCTCGGCGGGCCCGGCACCGGTGTGCTCGGCGAGGTGCCTCGGGAGCAGGTCGCACTCGCCGAGGCGAAGATGGGCATCGTGAGCCTGCTGCGCCTCGCCTTCGGCGCCGGCGGGGACGGCGTCACGCTGACGTTCCCCCGGGTGGACAAGAAGAACGCCGAGGCCCTCGCCGCGGCCCTGGCGCCGGTGCCGACCGCCTGACCAGGCCGCGCTGATCGACTCGGGTTCACGGAAGTCGGGGTGTCCGCGGGCCGCGGACACCCCGATTTCGGTGAAAGCGTGTTGATCAGGCGATGGGTGGAACGGTCGGGGACCGGCGCAGCGGCCCCCGACCGGGACTAGCCCCCGTTGATGACGAACTGTGAGCCCGGCTCGACGACGATGTTGCCGTCGGCCGAGTTGGTGATGGTCACGTTGGTCAGGTTGGCGTTGCCGCGCGCCCCGCCCATCGCGAGGATGCCGGCGCCGTTGTTGGATTTGTCGATCCGTACGTTGGTGATGGCGACGTTCGGCATGTTGCCGCCGCCGTTCTTGAACTGGATGCCGTCGTACGTCGAGTCGATGACGTCGGTGTCGCGGATGGTGACCCCGACGATGTCCCGGGTTGCCGGGAAGAGCGTGATGGCGCCGAACTCCTGGTCCTCGTTCCAGAACGCGCCGCCGGTGCGGTAGAGCCCGTTGTTGGCGATCAGCGTCGTTCCGGAGAAGGGCAGCGGGTCGTGGTCGGTCGCCAGCATGATGCCCGGGTAGTTCGCGGTGTCGTAGATCAGGTTGTTCTCGATCGAGTTGTCGTAGCCGCCGTAGATGGCGATGCCGTTGGCCCGCCAGGGCAGCTGGACGGTGTTGTTGACGAAGTGGTTGTCGTGGGCGATGTCGACGCTGCGGTCCTTGACGTACGGGTTGGCCCAGACGGCGAGCGCGTCGTCGCCGGTGGTGCGGAAGGACGAGTTGAACACCCGCGAGTTGCGCGTGCCGTTGCTGAAGTTGATGCCGTCGGCGTACGTGTCGCGGATCCGCATGCCGGTGAACTCCAGCCCGTCGGCCGGGCCCCACAGCTCAGGGATGTTGTCGTAGTCGCGGCCCACCCAGACACCCACGTTGGCGTGCTCGATCCAGACGTTGCTGATTTTGGTGCCGGTGCCGAAGCGACCGTTCAGACCGACGCCGCCCTCGGCGTTGCCGTCACCGCCACGGATCCGGCCCGAGCCGAAGATGGCGATGTCGGAGATCTGGGTGTTCTTGTCGATGTCGAAGCCGAAGTTGCCCTCGTGCGGGTGGTTGATGCCGCCCACCACGTTCTGCGGTTCGGTCAGCGTGTAGAGCTGCGAGTGCCACATGCCGGCGCCCCGGATCGTGACGTTGCTGATGCCGACCTGGTTGTACATGCCCCGGTTCTGCGGGTCGTCGGTCAGGATCTTCTGCTCCTGCCGCCACTGCCCGGCGGGGATCCAGACGCAGCCGATGACACCGTTCTGGTCGTCGGTCACGGCCCGCTGGATGGCGGCGGTGTCGTCGAGCCCGTCGTTCGGAACCGCGCCGTACGCGGTGATCGAGGTGCAGCCGGCGGGCTGGCTGGCCGGCGGGGCGACCTGCTCCAGGTCGATCATGTCGATGACGTAGAAGGAGGCGGTGTCACCCGAGTCGCGTTGCAACTTGAACCGAGTGCCGGCCGGGTACGACTGCGCCAGCAGGGCGTTCGACTCGTCGAAGAGCCGTCGGGCGTCGGCCTGCGGGGTGTTGGTCAGCGCCTCCGGCCCGTCGGTGTTGCCGTAGAGCCAGCTGTGCTTCGACGACAACGTCAGCTTCCGGGAGAACACGTCGTTGACGTAGAGGCTGATGGTCGCCTCGATGCCCCCTCCACCGGGCGCGTCCGGGATCGAGTTGCGCACCACGATGGAGTTGGCCTGGTTGGCCGAGGTGAACTCGACGAACTGGCCGGTGCTGGTGAGCCGTACCGACTTGCGGCCGGAGGACTCGCTGGCGAAGTTGGTGTGCCCGAAGGTGCGCAGCGGGTCGGTCTCCAGCAGCGTGCCCTGGTAACGGCCGGCCTCGGCCTCGTAGGAGACGTACGGAACGGCGGCCCCGCGACCGACCACTATCGACTGGCTGAACGCGTTGTTGCTCTCGTTGGTCTCGGTCACCACGTTTGTCGCATCAGCGGTGGCGGTGATGGTGGCACCGCCGCTGGTGGCGGTCCAGCTGCCGGTGACGGCCACGGTGACCGTCGCGCCAGCCGCGATCGAGGCGGTGCTGGTGTTGAGCGTGGTGCTCCCCACCACCAGCCGGGTGACGGTGGTCGCGCCGGTCGCGGTGGTGCCCCGGTTGCGGACCGCCACGGTGAAGGTGACGGACGCTCCGACGGCCGGGTTCGGCGGGTTCGAGGCGATGCTGAGCACCTGGAGGTCGGGCCCCGGTGCCTGCGCGACCACCAGCGGCGACGCCGCCGTGAGGCTGTTGTTGCCGTTGTTCTGCTCGACGATCGTGTTCGTCGGGTCGACCACCGCCGAGACGGCGTAGCTGCCCATCGGCCGCGTACCGGCGTTGAACGACACGGTGGTCGAGCCGCCCGCGGCGAGCGCGCCCACCGTGGCGCTGCCGACGACCGCGCCGGCCAGGCTGAAGTTGACAGTGGTCGCGCCGGCGGCGGCCGACCCGATGTTCTGCACGACGGCCGAGAGGGTGACCGCGCTGGCCTCGGTGGGCGACGTGGGTGACCAGGTCACCGAGCTGACGACCAGGTCCGGGTTGGGCGCCGGGGTGCCGCACACCTCCAGCTCGGCCACCTGGCCGGACGGGGCGCCGGTGTTGCCGGTGAACCGCAACTGCACGTCCGCCGTGGTCGCGGTGACCGGGATGGTCACCACGTTGGCGCCCTGGACGAACTGGTAGGCCGCCGCCGACACCAAACTGGTGTACGCCGACGACGCCTGGTCGCGGCCGAGGACCTGGATGGTCTGGGTACGGGTGCCCCAGGCCGGGTCGGGGTTGAGCTTGACGGTGACGCCGGAGATCGAGTGGTTCGCGCCCAGCGCCACGGTCAGGTTCTGCGGGTAGCTCGCCGCGCCCTCCCAGTAGGTGCTGAGCTGCCCGTCGTTCGCCTTGTCCGGGGTGAAGCTGAAGGTGGAGCCGCTCGCGGTCATGCTCTTGCCCTGCGCCACGTTGGTGCAGGCGGGCGGGTTGCTGCCGGTCCGGGTCACGGTGTTGCTGGTGCCGGAGAGGTTGCCGGCGCCGTCGCGGGCACGGACGTAGTACGACACGGTCGCCGTCGCGGGCTGGGTGTCCTGATAGGTGAGGACGGTGCCCAGCGTCGCGATCAGGTTGCCGCCCCGGTAGACGTTGTAGCCGGCCAGGCCGCTGCCACCGGAATCGGTCGACGCGCCCCAGGTGAGCGTGATCGTGCTGCCCGACGTGCTCTGCGACAGCGTCCCCGGCACGCTCGGCGCGGTGGTGTCACCACTGCCGGTACGGGTGACCGTGTTGCTGTTGCCGGAGAGGTTGCCGGCGGCGTCGCGCGCCCGGACGTAGTACGACACCGTCGCCGTGGCCGGCTGGGTGTCGGTGAAGGTGGTCACGTTGCCGACGGACTGGAGGAACGCGCCGTTGCGGTAGATGTCGTAGCCGGCGATGCCGCTGCCGCCCGCGTTGTCGGTGGACGCGACCCAGTTGAGGGTGATGGTGGTGCCCGACTGGGTGTACGAGAGGTTGCCCGGGACGCTCGGCGCGGTGGTGTCCGGGGTGGTCGTGCCGCTGCCGTACACCTCCAGCTCGGAGAGCTGCCCAGCCGGCCAGCCGCTGTTGGCGGTGACGGTGATCCGCACATAGCGGGTGGAGGCCGAGCTGAAGTTGATCGTGACGGTGCTGCCGCTCGCCGGGTTGAAGGTGTACGTCTGCGACCCGACCAGGTCGGTGAACGACGAACCGGTGGCGCTGCCCTGCACGCTCAACGTCTGCGTACGGGTCGCCCAACCGGAGGTCGGCAGCTTCAGCACGACCTGGTTGACCGACTGCGACGAGCCGAGATCGACCTGCACCCACTGGGGAAACGAGTTGTTGAGGCTCTCCCAGTAGCTGCCCACGTTGCCGTCGACGACCTTCGACGAGTCGTAGACGTCGGCGTGGCCGCTCTCCTGGGTGGGACGACCCTGGGCGAGGTTGGTGGCGGCCGGGGCGAAGGCGCTGCTGGCCGGGGCGGCGGGGCGGGCGGCGCCGGCCGGGCTCGCGGTCGCGGTCGCCCCCGCCGTGGCCATCAGCGTGGCCGCGGCCATGGCCGCCACCATCCTGAACAGATTCGTTCGTCTCATCACTGTCCTTGTCGTGGGGGACGGTTGCCGCGGCGGCGTGACCACGGGGGTGGGGGTGCGGCGGTGCAGCGCCGGCCCGCAAGAGCGGGCCGGCGTCGAGAGAGACGGGGGTGGTACGGACGGCGCGGGGCACGACCAGCAACGGACCCCAGAGAGGCCCGTTGAATCTTCCGGATACGTGCTCGGAATCGTGCACGTCTTTGTCGAAATCTTGCGTTACTTTGGCCAAAGGTTACTGACGTGCTACGGGAGCGTCAACACTTCGACCACTGTGACTATTGATGGGCTTGCCTGCCCGGTCAGGTATCTGGTGCCGCCAGGACGAAGGTCTCCAACAGCTCTCCGCCGTACCAGTCGGTGCGCTGCCCCACGTGCGCCATGCCGAGTCGCCGGCAGACCGCCATCGACGGCTCGTTGCCCGGCGACACCACCGCGTAGATCTCCGGGGTGCCGGCGGCGAACTCCCGCGCCACGACGGCACGCGCCGCCTCGGTGGCGTAGCCGTGACCCCAGGAATCCGGGTGCAGGTGCCAACCCACCTCGATGTCTGACGTACGGCGCGTCTCGTCCCGCCCCGGGAGCGGCTTGAGCAGCACCGTGCCCGCCACCAGCCCGCTGTCGCGCACCTCGATCGCCCACGTGCCGTACCGGCCGCGGTCGGCCGCGTGCCGGTCCCGCCAGAGTCGCAACCGCTCGGCGGCCTGCGCCGGATCGGTCAGCGGCAGCCCGGGTGCCATGCCCAGCCAGCGGGTGATCTCGCTGCGGGAGTAGATGTCGTAGATGCGGGCCAGATCGGCCGGATCGTCGGTCCAATCGCGCAGGATGAGACGTTCGGTGGTGAGAACAGTCATGACCGGCGATCTTAAGGAGTGACCGCACCGAGGACAGGGAAGGACAACCCGGTGGGCAACGGATGGCAGCGCGCGAAGCGGATCACCAGTGCCGCGTTCCGTCCGGTGCGCGGGCGGGACCTGTCGCTGCACGCCGCCGCGATCACCTTCTACGGGGCGATCGCCGTGGTCCCGGTGGCGCTGCTGGCCCTCTGGCTCACCTCGCTGATCGCGGGAGCCGATCGGGTACGCCGGCTCACGTCGTACGCCGTGGAGGCCCTGCCGACGGCGATCGGCGCGCCCCGGGCGGTGGCCGCGCTGGTCGACGCCGGGGTGGAGTTGACCCCGGTGCTGGCCCTTGCGTCGCTGCTGCCCGCGTCGCTGTACGGCGAGGGGCTGCGCCGGGCGTTCGTGTCGGTGGCGGCTCCGCGCAGCGACGAGCACCTGGTCGGTTGGCGAGGTCGGCTGCTGCTGCTGCCGTTGCTCGCACCGGCGCCCGCGCTGCTGCTGTCGATCCTGCTGGCGCTCCCGCTCACCACCCACCTGGTCACCCAGGGCGGCTGGGTCGGCGCTCTGGGCGTGGTGCTGTCGTTCCTGGCGGTGTGGCTGGTGCTCACACCGGTGCTGGTGTGGGTGTTCCGGGTGGTGGGGCCAGCATCGCCGGACTGGCTCTCCACCCTCGTTGTCGGGTCGTTCACCGCGGCGAACCTCTCCGGGTTCCTGCACGGCTTCGTGCTCTTCGCGTCCCTGCCGCTGGATCTGGGAGCGCCGTTCGGCGGCTTCGACGAGATCGGCGCCGGCGTGGCCGTGCTCCTGTGGCTGTACCTGTTCCACGTGATCGTCCTGGCCGGCTATTCCGCCACGCTGGCCCTCTCCCGCTGGCGCGCCCAACGCACCCCTTCGCAACGCGGGGTGGGCTGACCCGGCGGGGTGGTGGGGCTAGGCTGCGGCGGCATGAGCAGTGAACTTCCCGGCCGGACCGACGTCGTGATCGTCGGTGCCGGGCACAACGGTCTGGTCTCCGCCATCCTGCTGGCCCGCGCCGGCCTGGACGTCCTGGTGCTGGAGGCGGCCGACGTGATCGGCGGCGCCACCCGCACCGAGAACCCGTTCCCGAAGGTGCCGGGGCTGCGCCACTCCACCGGGTCGTACCTGCTCGGGCTCATGCCGCCGGAGCTGCTCGCCACCCTCGACGTGCGGATCCCGGTGCTGCGCCGCGACCCGCACTACTTCCTGCCCACGCCCGGCGGCCTCGGCTCGCCGTACCTGCTCTTCGGCAGCGACACCGCCGCCACCCGGGCACAGCTCGCGGAGTTCTTCTCCCCCGCCGACGTGGCCGCCGACGACGCCATGCAGGCCGAGCTGGCCGCGCTGCGCGAGGACCTCGCCCCGGCCTGGCTGGCCGAGCCGCTGACCGCCGAGGAGACCGCCGAGCGGCACGTCCGCCCGGCGCTGCGGCAGGTCTTCGTCGACCTCGTCCGGGGCTCGGTCGCGGACTACCTGGCCCGGTTCGAGTTCCGCTCCGAACTGCTGGTCAGCATGTACGCGGTCACCGACGGGCTCTCCGGCCTCAACGCCGGCCCGGACGACCCCGGGACCGGCCACAACTTCCTCGTGCACAACATGTGCCGGCTGCCCGGCTCGGGCGGCACCTGGATGATCGCCGAGGGCGGGATGGGCACCGTCTCCCGCACGTTCGCCGACGCCGCGCGCGCCGCCGGAGCCACCATCGCGACCGGTACGCCGGTGCGCGCGGTGACCCTCGACGGCGGCGCGGCCAGCGGAGTCGTGCTGGCCGACGGTCGAGAGGTCGCCGCGAGGGTGGTGCTCGGCGCGTGTGACCCGTACCGGCTGATGGACCTGGTGCCCGACGGCGCGCTCCCGGCGCGACTCGGCGAACGGATGGCGGCGGTCCGCCGCCCCGGCACCACCCTCAAGCTCAACCTGGCGCTCACCGGCCTGCCGCAGTTCTCCTGCCTGCCGGCGGGTACGCCGAGCCCGTTCGGCTCGACCATCCACCTGCTGCCCGGGTCCGCGTCGCTGGTCGGCGGCGACGCCACCTCGCCGATGACCGCGCTGCGGGACATGTGGGCGGACGTGCAGGCCGGGCGGCTGCCGGCGGAGCCGACCATCGAGTGGTACCTGCACACCACAGTCGACCCGTCGCTCTCCGACGCCGCCGGGCACCACTCGTCGGCGCTGTTCGTCCAGTCGGTCCCCTACGAGCTGGCCGGCACCAGCTGGGACGCGGAGCTGCCCGGCTACGTCGACCGGCTCGTCGAGATCGTCGAGCGGTACGCGCCGGGCACCGCCGACCTGATCGCCGACGCGGTGCCGCTGCCCCCGCCGGGCATCGAGAAGCACTTCGGCATCACCGGCGGTCACATCCACCACGTCGACAACACCGTCTCGTTCACCGACCGCATGCCGTACGCCACCGGCATCGACGGCGTGTACGCGGGCAGCGCCGGCTGCCACCCGGCGGGCAGCGTCATCGGCGCCGCCGGCCACAACGCCGCCCGACGCATCCTCGCCGACCTAGGGCGCTGACCGGTCCCCGCTCGGTCCGGCGGACGGCCGGAGGTCACCCGGGCCGCCGATCAGGTAGTAGCCGACCAGCAGGAGGTACGCGCAGAGGCTCAGGATGGGGTCGATGAAGACGACGGCGAAGGCGACGAGGTAGAGCAGGGGCTTGAGCAGCACCCGACGTGCGATCGCCCGGGCCAGCCGGGGATCCAGGTCGGGGTTCAGCAGCCCGCGCCTGCGGGCCCACCACCAGCTCAGGTTGACGAAGATCGCCTCACCGAGCACGGTGCCGAGGTACAGGGCGGCGGTCAGTCGCTGCTCGGTCGCCCCACCCCGCAGGTTGTCCGACAGCAGGTCGGCGGTGAACGGGAGGGTGGCGATGAAGAGCAGGACGCCGAGGTTGAAGACCAGCAGCATCTGATCGACCCGGACCACGTACCGCCACAGGTTGTGGTGGGCGAGCCAGACCTGCCCGGCGAGCGCGAAGGTGATCACATACGCCAGGTAGGACGGCCAGGCGTGGGCCAGGGCGTCCGGAACCTCTCGTCCACTGTCCCTGGCGGGGCCGGTCTGGAGCAGCTCGACGGCCATCACCGTCAGGACGACCGCGAAGACGCCGTCGCTGAACGTCTCCACCCGGGCGGCGTCCCGGGCCTTCTCCCGGCCGCGTTCGTACCGGTACTCCTCCTCCTGCGCGTCCGCCCCCGCCACGCCTGCCCCGCTCCCGGTGGTGCGTCGCTCGCGCACCCCTCCCCGCGATCTTGCGCTTCCGGTCGCCGTTCCGGGGCGATTGCCGAACTTTGCTGCCGCCGGAAGTGCAAGATCGCGGGGACGGGGGTCAGCTCAGGGCTTCGCCCGCCGGGGCCGGGGTCTCCGCGTCGACGCGGTGGGCGCGGACCTTGTGGCCGACGCTGGTCAGGCAGCGGCCGCTGGGCAGGTCGAAGCGCCACCCGTGCAGCTGGCAGGTCAGCTGGTCACCCTCGACGATGCCGAACCGGGTCAGGTCCGCCTTCAGGTGCGGGCAGCGCCGCTGCACCACCCAGTCGCCCAGCGTGATGTCCTCGGCGTCGGTGCTGCGCTCGTGCTCGTCGTACCAACCCTCGGCGTACTGGAGGCGCTCCTCGGAGAGGCACTTGAAGAACGCGTAGACGAACTCGTTGTACTGGCCGATCCGGGCCGCCGAGAACCGGCAGGACAGGAAGAGCGAGTTGACCCAGTCCACCTCGTCGATGAAGAGCAGGTGCTCGATCAGCGACCGGTCGGTCCGGAAGCGGTAGCGGACCTTCTCGTCCGCGTACGGCCGGACCTCCTTGCCCGGGAAGTCCACCACGATGGATTCAATGGTCTCCCCGCCCGAGTCGTCGGTGCCCACCAGGTCGAAGCGGACCGGGCCGCCGACCCCCTTGGCCAGGTAGATCGATTCGTCGAGCAGCGGCTCGATGCGGCGCTTCATCTCGCCGAGCACGTCCACCTCGGGGTGCCGCCAGGACGCCTTCTCCGCCTCGATGATCGGGCGCTTGCGCTCGCGCATCTCCTCCAGGTGGGCGACCTTGTTCGCGAAGAACTCCTCCACCGGCACCGGGTGGGTGGTGCTCGCGCCCTCGGTGGTGACCTCGGCGACGCTGCCCGGCAGCAGCACGATGCCGTTGGTGCCGCCGACCTTCGCGTACTCGCTCAGGAAGACCGACTGGTCCGGGAAGATGTTGCCCTCGTCGCCGTGGATGTCGTTGAACTGCCACAGCGCGTCGTCGAGGAAGCACGGCGGGCCGGCGATCGGGAAGACGTGGTCGGCCTTCAGGTCGTCGATGTAGCGCCACGTCCGGTCGAACTGCCGGTCGCGCTTCTGCTTGCCGAACGCGGTCTTCGCCGCCTGCGGCAGCTCGTAGACCATCGGGTACCAGATCGCCCCGGAGAACTGGAGCAGGTGCGCGTGCACGTGCCCCAGCTCGGCGAAGACGCTCAGGTCGGTGGGGCGGGCGTCGTTCTGGTTGAGCAGCCGCACACCGTCGTACTCGACCCAGAGCGAGGAGTCGCCGATCGGGCCGTCGGTGGGGCTGGTCAGCGCCTGGATCATGATCTTCAGGCCGCCGTCCAGCTCCACGACCTGCTCGTTGGGCGCCTTGAGGAACTTCGTGAAGCCCAGCGCCCGGAACTCGTCCTCCATCTCCGAGGTGGGGAACTCGGGGAGCAGGACGGTGGCGTCCTTCGAGACGAAGTCCCGCAGGTGCTTCGCGTCGAAGTGGTCCCGGTGCAGGTGGGAGACGTACAGGTAGTCGACCTGGCCCAGCGTCTCCCAGTCGAGCAGGGAATTGTCCGGGAAGGGAAACCACGAGGCGAAGTAGGCCGGGTTGACCCACGGGTCGCACAGGATGCTGCCCGCGGCCGTGTCGATCCGCATGCTGGCGTGCCCGGTTCCGGTCACTCGCACCGCACAGTCCCCCTCAAACAGACAATCAGGTGTACGCCAAACGCTACCGGAGGGAGTCTGACCGCCACCCCGCGACGCCCGTAGTGCCGTCCGGCCTGGGCGGGCAGGGCCAGAAGGCGGGGAAACCCCCACCGCGCCGCCCCGTGCGGGAGGCGTGCCAGACTAACCAAAGATCCGATCGCGAGGGAAGGACCGACAGTGGCAGGAAGCGAGCCGGTAACGTCGCCGGACCAGCACAAGCCCGGGCACCGCAAGTCGGGGCGCATCGGCGCCGTGCTGTCCGCGCTGGCGCTGGTCGTCATGGCGTTCTGCGGCAACCACGAGGGCAGGGTCGAGGACATCTGGCTGGTCGGCCTGGCCGCGCTGCTGCTGGTCATCGTGATCGGCGACGCTGTGCTGCGGCGCAACGGTCTGCGTTCCTGACCTCGCCGGACAACCCGGTCGACGTACGAGGGCCCGCCCCCACCCGGGGGACGGGCCCTCGTTCGCGTACGTGTCGGGGTCAGCGCCCGAAGAGGATGTCCTGCACGTCCTTGAGCGCGGCGTCGACCTCGGCCTCGAAGTAGCCGCCGGGCACCAGGCCGAACCGGAGCGTGTCAAGATCCTTCGGGTCGACCGGCATCGGGTTGCGGCGCTGCATGCCGCCGAGCAGGGTCTCGAAGAACCGGTCCACCTGGTCCGGGTCGTACCCGCTGCCGAAACGGCGCACCTGGAAGCTGCGGCGGATCTGGTCGACCCGGTACAGGTCGCTTCCGGGCGGGCCGGCCATCGGCGGGCCACCCATCGGCGGCCCGGCCATCGGCGGGCCACCCATCGGCGGGCCGGCCACGGCGGGCGGACCCGCCATCGGCGGGCCACCGAGGCCCTGCTGCGGCATCGGGGGCGGGCCGGCCGGGCCACGGCGCATGTCGCGCAGCTCCCGTTCGGGCATCCGGATCTCGGCGGTCATGTCGGCGCGACCGTGCCGACCGGCCTCGAAGCCGTCGAAGCGGGGCTCCTCCGGCGGATAGCCGCCACCGGGCCCACGCTGGTCGTCGGGCGGGCCGTAGCCACCGGGCCCACGCTGGTCGTCGGGCGGACCGTAGCCGCCGGGCATGCGCTGCTCGTCCGGCGGACCGTAGGCCCCCGGACCGGCGGGCAGACCGCGCGGCGGGACGCCGTGGCCACCCATCGGACCACCAGGCCCCATCGGGCCGGGGCCGCCGGGGCCGCGCTGCGCGTCGTAGCCGCCGCGGGGGGCGTCGTACCCGCCGGCGAAGGCGCCGGTGGGCTCGTCGTACCGGCCGTAGCGGTCGGCCGGCGGACCGGCCTGCGCGGGCATCGGCCGGGGCGGCATCGGCTGCGGAACCATGCCCCCACGGTCGTCGCGCAGCGGCGGGCCCATCCGATCCGGAGGGCCCAACCGGTCACCCATCCGAGGGTCGCCGCCGCGCCCGGCGCTCGTGCGCTCCTCCAGCTCGGCCAGCTGTCGCTCGACCCGGTCCAGGTGCAGGTCGACCTGCCACTCGTCGTAGCCGTTGAACCGGACCCGGAAGACGACGTCGTGGACCTCCTGGGAGGCCACCGGCGCACCCACCTGCCGGCCGTCGAGCGTCGCCTCGACCCGGTCGAGGAAGGCATCCACCTCGTCGACCTTGTATCCCCGGCGGAGCGCCTTGCGCCGGAAACGCTGACCCTGACTCGCCACTATGTCTCCTGGTCTCGTTCGCCACGCCCGGTCACGCCGGTGCCTCTCCGGCGCGGTCGGTGAAGGTGTCGGTGTCCTCGGCGGCGGCGAGCTGGCCACACGCGCCGTCGATCTCGCGACCCCGGGTGTCCCGTACGGTGGTGGAGACTCCCGCGTCACGCAAGCGCCGGACGAACTCCCGCTCGACCGGCTTCGGGCTCGCGTCCCAGCGGCTGCCCGGCGTCGGATTGAGCGGGATGAGGTTCACATGCGCCAACTTGCCGGCCAACAGCCGCCCGAGCAGGTCAGCTCGCCACGGCTGGTCGTTCACGTCCTTGATCATTGCGTATTCGATGGACACGCGACGGCCCGTCCGGGCGGCGTAGTCCCACGCTGCGTCCAGCACCTCGGCTACCTTCCAGCGCTGGTTTACCGGCACGAGTTCGTCGCGCAGATCATCATCGGGCGCGTGCAGCGACAACGCAAGGGTCACAGAGAGGTCTTCGCTGGCCAGTCGGCGGATGGCCGGAACCAGGCCGACCGTGGAAACGGTGATGTGCCGCTGGGAGAGGCCCAGGCCCTCCGGAGCGGGGCT
The DNA here is from genome assembly GCF_040608295.1 of Micromonospora sp. NPDC005197. Lineage (NCBI taxonomy): Bacteria > Bacillati > Actinomycetota > Actinomycetes > Micromonosporales > Micromonosporaceae > Micromonospora > Micromonospora sp. NPDC005197. Next base: position 19,018 of record NZ_JBEXHY010000023.1, read on the forward strand.
GACCAGCCGACGGATCGCCGCGATGACCCGGTTGTAGTTGGCCAGCGGCTCGCCCATGCCCATGAACACGACGTGCGACAGCCGCGGCGGTGAGCCGGCGACCGCGCCCGAGGCCGCCACCCCGGCCAGGTAGACCGCCTGGTCGACGATCTCCGCCGTGGACAGGTTGCGGGTCAACCCGGCCTGGCCGGTGGCGCAGAACGGGCAGGCCATACCGCAGCCCGCCTGGCTGGAGATGCAGACCGTGACGCGGTCCGGGTAGCCCATCAGCACGCTCTCCACCAGCGCGCCGTCGTGCAGCTTCCAGAGCGCCTTGCGGGTCGCGCCGTCGTCACAGGCCAGCTCGCGCACCGGATTGAGCAGCGTGGGCAGCAACTGGTCGGCCAGCCGCTCACGCGTCGCCGCCGGGAGATCGGTCATCGCCTGCGGGTCGCGAACCAGCCGCCCGAAGTAGTGGTTGGAGATCTGCTTGGCACGGAACGCGGGCTCACCCAACCCGGCGACCAGCGCCTGGCGGCCGGCCAGATCCAGGTCGGCGAGGTGCTGCGGCGGCATGGAGGCCCGGCGTGCGGCGGGGGCTTCCGAGATGGCGGGGATCAACGGCAGGCTCGTCATGGCTGGTCCAGTGTGTCACGCCTCCGGCGCCGGGCACCCCTCCGGAGGTGTGGAACCGCTCCCGGCCGGCGGTCGCGAACGCTCGGGCCACGGTGATCCATGCCTCACCCCACCATCGGCACGAAGATCGCCAACAGCAGGTACGCGGTCGGCACCGCGAACAGGATCGAGTCCAGCCGGTCCATCAGGCCACCGTGCCCGGGCAGCAGGTTGCTCATGTCCTTGACCCCGAGGTCCCGCTTGATCATCGATTCGGCGAGATCGCCGAGGACCGCCGCACAGGAGACGGCCACCCCGAACACGGCACCCCACCAGGGGGCCACCTCGAACATCAGCCACAGCAGCAGGGCACTGCCCAGCGCCGCCGCGGTGACCGAGCCGGCGAAACCCTCCCAGGACTTCTTGGGGCTGATCGACGGGGCCATCGGGTGGCGGCCGAAGGAGACGCCGGCCGCGTACCCGCCGGTGTCGGAGAGGACCACCGCGATCAGCGTGGCCAGGATGCGCAGCCGGCCGTCGTCGGGGGCCGCCGCCAGCAACGCCGCGAAACCGCCGAGGAACGGCACGTACACCGCGATCAGGGTGGCCGCGGTGAGATCCCGCTGGAAGCCGGCCGGGCCGTCGCCCAACCGCCAGACCATCGTGCCCAGCACGGTGACCAGCAGGCCCAGGCTGAGCGCGTCCGGGCCGGCGAACCACGCCAGCCCGATGGTCAGCACGCCACCGGCGAGCAGCGGCACCAGCGGCGGGTGGGCGCCGCTGCGGCGGACCGCCCGGGCCATCTCCCAGATGCCGACCGCGATGGCGGCGGCGATCACCGGCAGGAACGCCAGCGGGTAGAAGACCAGCGGAACCACGATCAGCGCGCCGAGGCCGAGCCCGACCCCGATCGCCGCCGGCAGGTTCCGGCCGGCCCGCCCGGTGCCCACCTGCTGGGTCGCCGGCCGGTCGAGGCTGGCCCGTCGCCGGCCTTTCGGCCGCCGGCCGCTCGGCGGCTCCGGCTCGGTCACCGGATCGTCGTCCGGCAGGATCTCGGCGCCGATGGGCGCGAGCTGCGCGGTCGGGTAACCGGCATCGTCGTCGAAGCGCGGCGGAACGTCACGGTCGTCGAAGCGGGACGGCGCGTCCCGGTCGTCGTAACGCTGGCCGGCGCCGGGGTCGGCATAACGTGGCGAAGCGTCACCCGCTGGCGGGCGGTCGCCGTAGCGGCCGGGGCGACCCCGGTCGTCGTACCGGTCGGGCTGGTTGCCGTCGTCGTAGCGGTCCCGGTCGTCGAAACGGTCGCGCCGGTCCCGGTCGTCGAAGCGGTCCCGGTCGTCCGGGCGGACCGTCCGGCCGCGCTCGTCGTACGGGTCCGCGGGGTACGGGTCTGCCGGGTACGGATCGGCGTACGGGCGGCTGCGGGGCTCGGCGTACAACTCGGGCCCGGCGGCCGGACGGCGGCTCCACTGGCCCGCCTCAAGCTCCTGCTCGGGCCAGGGCAGGGCCACCGGGCGCTCGGGCCGGTCCCAGCCGCGCGGCTCGTCGGTGTAGGGGTCGGGGTGGGACATCACGCACCGCGACGCGGCACGAGTACCACCACATGACGCAAGACCACAAGCATCCCCTACACGCGCGACTGTGTTCCTCCGGCTCGACCGCCCCGACGGTCGGTCGATTCCCGGTGTGCACCGCCCGGTGGCCGGGAATCCTGCCGAGCCTACTGCACCCGCCGCCGGGGCGAGGCGGACGATGGCGTCCCTGACCGCCGGGGCCCCTCCGGGGGTCGCGGTGAGCGAGATCCGGCGAGTCGCCGCGCTGCCACGACGGCGGCGGCCGCACGGCGGCCCGGCGAGATCGTCTGCGACGGTGGCACCGCCAGCATCTCGATGGGCTTCTACCGGGGCGGCCCGGTGCTGCACCCGGGCCGGGCCACCGTGCGCTTCGAGCTGCACGACGCGTACGTCGGAACGACCCTGACCGAGACGACCCGTACCGTCCGGATCCCCCGCTGACGCGCAGACGGCACGAGGCCCGTCCCCGGATCGGGGGCGGGCCTCACGTCGGCTGCTCACCCGGCGGACGCCGGGTCGGGCCTCAGACCTCCAGCAGCTCGGTCTCCTTGTGCTTGACCAGGTCGTCGATGCTGGCGACGTAGCGCTGCGTCAGGTCGTCCAGTTCCTTCTCGGCGCGGCGACCGTCGTCCTCGCCGGCCTCGCCGTCCTTGACGATCCGGTCCAGCTCCTCCTTGGCGCGGCGGCGGACGTTGCGGATGGCCACCTTGGCCTCCTCGCCCTTGTGCCGGGCCACCTTGATCATGTCGCGGCGGCGCTCCTCGGTCATCTGTGGGAGCAGGATGCGCAGCTGGTTGCCCTCGTTGTTCGGGTTCACCCCGAGGTCCGAGTCGCGGATCGCCTTCTCCATCGCGTTGATCTGCGAGTTGTCGTACGGCTTGATGATGGCCATCCGCGGCTCGGGAACCGCGATGGACGCCATCTGCGTCAGCGGCGTGGGCGTGCCGTAGTAGTCGATGATGACCTTGGAGAACATGGCGGCGTTGGCGCGACCGGTACGGATGGCGCCGAACTCCTCCTTGGCGTGCTCAACCGCACGCTCCATCTTCTCCTCGGCCTCGAGGAGGGTGTCGTCGATCACCGGTCTCCTCGCCTCCTTCTGTGCTCGTCGTGGGCCTTGCTGAAAGTCGTCAGACCGCTGCTGCCGTCGCCACCGGCGGGGCTCAGGCGGTGATCAGGGTGCCGATCTTTTCGCCACCCACCGCGCGGATGATGGTGTCGTCACCCTGCGCGCCGAAGACCAGCATCGGCAGGCCGTTCTCCATGCAGAGGCTGAACGCCGCCGCGTCGGCCACCCGCAGGTTGCGGCGCAGCACCTCGGAGAAGGTGATCGAGTCGAGCTTGCTGGCGGTGGGGTCGATCCGGGGGTCGGCGGTGTAGACGCCGTCCACGCCGTTCTTGCTCATCAGCACCACGTCGGCCCGGATCTCCAGCGCCCGCTGGGCGGCCACCGTGTCGGTGGAGAAGTACGGCATCCCGGCGCCGGCGCCGAAGATGACCACGCGGCCCTTCTCCAGGTGCCGGATCGCCCGCAGCGGGATGTACGGCTCGGCGACCTGGGCCATCGTGATCGCGCTCTGCACCCGGGTCTCGATGCCCTCCTTCTCCAGGAAGTCCTGAAGGGCGAGGCAGTTCATCACGGTGCCGAGCATGCCCATGTAGTCGGCGCGGGCCCGGTCCATGCCGCGCTTCTGCAGCTCCGCCCCGCGGAAGAAGTTGCCGCCGCCAACCACGACGGAGACCTGTACGCCGCGGCGGACCACGGTGGCGATCTGTCGGGCGATGGCCTGGACGACGTCCGGGTCGACGCCTATCGCGCCGCCACCGAACACCTCACCGGAGAGCTTCAGCACCACCCGGCGGGCCCGTCCCGGCGGCGGCGCCGTCGGATCGTCCACCGCCAGCGTCCGGTCACTCACAACCTGCGTCATCCGCCCCGCCTTCCCCCACGCGCACGCCCCGCGCGACGCGTTACCGCGAACCTGCCGCTGCCGACCCTATGTGACGAGGAGGCCGCGGTGCCTGTCACGTACACCGGCGGCCTCCTCGTCGACGTCTTGCGCCCACGGGCGCGCGCGGCGCCCGGTGGCGGCTCAGGCCTGGCCGACCTCGAACCGCACGAAGCGGGTGACCTCGATGCCGGCCTCGGCCAGCACCTGCTTCACCGTCTTCTTGTTGTCAGCCACGGACGACTGCTCGATCAGGACGTAGTCCTTGAAGAAGGAGTTCACCCGACCCTCGACGATCTTCGGCAGGGCCGCCTCGGGCTTGTTCTCCTCGCGGGCGGTCTGCTCGGCGATGCGCCGCTCGGACTCGACGACCTCGGCCGGAACCTCGTCCCGGGTGAGGTACTTCGGCCGCATCGCGGCGATCTGCATCGCGACACCCCGGGCGTCAGCGTCGCCCGCCTCGTCCGACTTGCCGGTGTACGACACCAGCACGCCGACGGCCGGCGGCAGGTCCTGCGCCTTGCGGTGCAGGTAGACCGCGGTGGTGCCCTCGACCTTGGCGAACCGGTTGAGCACCAGCTTCTCGCCGATCTTGGCGGACTGCTCCTGGACCAGGTCCGCGACGACCTTGCCGTCCAGCTCGGAGGCGAGCAGCTCCTCGGCGTTGTTCACGCCGGAACGCTCGCCGTGCTCCACCAGCTGCTGGGCCAGCGCGATGAACGACTCGGTCTTGGCGACGAAGTCGGTCTCGCAGTTGAGCTCGAGCAGCGCCTTGCCGGAGTGGGCGACCAGGCCGTTGGCCGCCGTACGGCCGGCCCGCTTGCCGACGTCCTTGGCGCCCTTGACGCGCAGGATCTCGATGGCCTTGTCGAAGTCGCCCTCGGCCTCGGTCAGCGCCTTCTTGCTGTCCATCATGCCGGCGCCGGTGAGGTCGCGGAGCTTCTTGACGTCCGCGGCGGTGATTTGGGACATGGCTCTCTCTTCGGTGTTGAGACGGCGTGTGGATGGTCAGAGGTGCCGGTTACCCGGATCCGGGCGGATCGTGCCCGGCGTACCGTCGCTGCCCGCCGTCTTCGGAAAACGGACGAACGGGCAGCGACGGTGCGGGTCACTCCGCGGTGGCGGCCGCCGGCTGCTCGGTGGCGGCCTGCGCCGGCTGCTCCGGAGCGGGCTGCTCGGCGGCGGCAGCGGCGGGCTGCTCGGTGGGCTGCTCGGCGGCGGCAGCGGCCGACTCGTCGGCCTTCTTCGGCTCCAGCAGCTCGCGCTCCCACTCGGTCAGCGGCTCGTCGCTCGCGACACCCTCGGGCTTCTCGTCGTTGCCCCGACGACGGCCGGAACGCGCGATCAGACCATCCGCGACGGCGGCGGCGACGACCCGGGTCAGCAGCTCGGCGGAGCGGATGGCGTCGTCGTTGCCCGGGATCGGGAAGTCGACCTCGTCCGGGTCGCAGTTGGTGTCGAGAACGGCGATCACCGGGATGCCCAGCTTGCGGGCCTCGTCGACGGCGATGTGCTCCTTCTTGGTGTCGACGATCCAGACCGCGGCCGGCAGCTTCTGCATGTCCCGCAGACCACCCAGCGTGCGGGTCAGCTTGATCTTCTCGCGGGAGAGCTGCAGGGTCTCCTTCTTGGTGTAACCGGCGGCGGTGCCGCTGAGGTCACCCAGGCCCTCCAGCTCCTTCATCCGCTGGAGCCGCTTGTACACCGTCTGGAAGTTGGTCAGCATGCCACCGAGCCAGCGGTGGTTGACGTACGGCTGACCGACCCGGGTCGCCTGCTCGGCGATGGCCTCCTGGGCCTGCTTCTTGGTGCCGACGAAGAGGATGCTGCCACCCTCGGCGACGGTCCCACGCACGAACTCGTACGCCTTCTCGATGTAGTCGAGAGTCTGGCGCAGGTCGATGATGTAGATGCCGTTGCGCTCGGTCATGATGAAGCGCTTCATCTTCGGGTTCCAGCGCCGGGTCTGGTGCCCGAAGTGGACACCGCTCTCCAGCAGCTGACGCATGGTCACGACGGCCATGGTTGGGGTACTCCTCAAGATCCCTGGTTGTCACGCCCGGCCGGTGGCCGGGCGTCCTGGCGCCTGGTCGCCGGCCCATGGTGGGCCCGATCAAGATCGGGACCAGGGAGGCCGTCGCTTCACGACGATTCGTGAAGAGGGCGCGCGAGGTCGACCGCGCGAGGCGGTCGCCAGTTGGCCAGTGTACGCCCCTCCCCCGCCCGACGGCCCCCGGGTGCGCGCGAGCGGGGCTGCCGGGCCGGGCTGCCGGGCCGGGCTGCCGGGCCGGGCGGGGCGGCCGGGCGGGGATCAGCCGGCGGCGAGGGCGGCGGCGACGAAGAGCACCAGGCCGACGGTCAGGTACGCCGTGGGAGGGCGCAGCCAGCCCCGTCCGCTGTCGGAGAGCGCCATTCCGCCGGTTTTGAGCCCGTACAGTCCCGATGCGAAGATCGGCAGCGCGGCGACCAGGCAGATGCCCACCACGACGTTGCCGGCGTCCAGCGGGTCGCCGGTCACGCCCGCCAGCAACACCCGCAGCGCGGGGACCTCGAAGATCAACGCCAGCAGGGCGAAGAGCGCGGCCAACGCCGGGCGACGGGTCCGGTAGACACCGTCTGCCGGCTGGGGGTAAACCGGCGGCTCGCCGGCGGGCAGGTCGGGCCGCGGGCCGATCCCCGGCATCGGGCCGGTAGGCATCTCCAGCGGGTGCGGCTGCTCCCCGCCGCCCCGGTTCGGCTCGATGATCGGATATCCGGCGAGTGGGGCGGGCCGAGCCTGGTCGGCGAGCACACCAGCCGCTGGCCCGACATCTCTGCCGGCCGCTGACCCGGCGTCTCGGGCGGCCTCCGGCGTGGCGTCTCGCGCCACCTCCGGCGCGGCGGGGCTCAGCGACTCTCGGGCGGCTCGGCGGCCGGGCAGCTCCCCGGAGATCTCCGAGGGGTCCCGATCCGCCCTGCGCGAGCGGGTCGCCCGGTAACCGTCCCCGTCCGTACGCGCGTCACCCAGCGGGTCGACCGCGCCGAAGCGTCCAGAGTCGGCCTCGCCGCTGCCGAACATCCCCGCTTGGGCGTCGACGGCGCCGAACCGCCCGGAGTCCGACTCGGGCGGGCCACCGAACCGGCCCGCGTCCACCGCGCTCAGACGGCCCGAGTCCGACTCGGGCGGGCCACCGAAGCGGCCCGCGTCCACCGCGCCGAATCGGCCCGAGCCCAGCTCCGGGGTTGCGCCGAAGCGCGTCGAATCCGGCTCCCGGCGTCGGCCGACGCCGGTGTCCTCGACGGATCGACCGTCTTCGCCGCCGCGCTGCTCGGGGATCTCGCTGTCCCGGTATCGCGGCTCACCCGCACCGCGCCACTCGGAATCGCCGTAACCGCGACCCCGCTCGTCGGGATACCAGCGCGACTCCTGATCTTCCGGAAAGCTCCGTCGTCCGTCCACGTCAGGCACCGTATGCGACCGGCCACGCCCGCGCCATTTCGGCCCGGCCGGCCGCCAGCGATCAGCGGGGAGGCGTGCGGCACGGCGTCCGGGTCGGGGTCGCCGCATAGCACAGCCCGGGCTTGATCGTCCGGTTGTCCACAGGACACCCGTCGTCCACAGCCGGGCCGTCGTGGGGTCGCGACGCCCGCACTCGGACGGGCACCGTCGCGGCCATGACGAAGCGGAACCAGGCGGTCGGCGCGTACGGCGAGCGGTGCGCCGCCCGGCACCTGAGCGAGGCGGGGCTACGCCCGATCGTCCGGAACTGGCGCTGCCCGCAAGGCGAGATCGACATCATCGCCTGGGACGGGCCGGTGCTCGCGTTCTGCGAGGTGAAGACGCGTCGGGGCGATGTGTTCGGCACACCGGCCGAGGCTGTCGTCCCGGCCAAGGCCCGTCGCCTGCGCGGGCTCGCCGCGATCTGGCTCGCCGAGACCGGCACGAGCGCCGACGAGGTGCGGTTCGACGTGCTGTCGGTACGACTGCCCGCCGCCGGTCCCGCGCAGGTCGATCACCTCAAGGGCGCGTTCTGAGATGCGCCGCCGACGGATCGGTGACGCGTCATGAGCTACGCGAAGGTGCTCTGCGTGGGGCTGGTCGGCGTCACCGGCCACCTCGTCGAGGTCGAGGCGGACCTGGCCGCCGGCCTGCCGGCCGTGGTGATCTCCGGCCTGCCGGACACGGCCCTGCACGAGGCCCGCGACCGGGTCCGGGCCGCCGTGGTCAATTCCGGCCAACGCTGGCCGAACCGGCGGATCACGCTGAACCTGCTGCCGGCCACGCTGCCGAAGTTCGGCTCGGCGTTCGATCTGGCCATCGCCGCCGCGCTGCTGGGCGGCTCGGGTGAGCTACCGCTGCTTCCGCTGGAGGGGGTCGTGGTCCTCGGCGAGTTGGGACTGGACGGGACGGTCCGGCCGGTGCGCGGGGTGCTGCCGATGGTCGCCGCCGCGGTCAGGGCCGGCGTCGAACGGGTCATCGTGCCGACCGGCAACGCCGCCGAGGCCGCGGTCATCCCCGGCGTACGGGTGCGGGCGGTGGACACGCTGCACCGGCTGGTCGCCTTCGTGCGCGACGGCAGCCCGCTGATCGAACCACCGCCGGACGCCCCGGCACCGGTTCCCGGCGGCCCCGACCTCGCCGAGGTCGCCGGGCAGGAGCTGGGCCGGCGGGCGCTCGAGGTCGCCGCGGCGGGCGGGCACCACATCGCGCTGCTCGGCCCTCCAGGCGCCGGCAAGACGATGCTGGCCGAGCGGCTGCCGTCACTCCTGCCCGAGCTGGACGACGACGCGGCGCTGGAGGTGACCGCACTGCACTCGGTCGCCGGGCTCCTGCCACCGGGTGGTCAACTGCTGCGCCGCCCGCCGTTCCAGGCACCGCACCACACGGCCACGATCCCGTCCCTCGTCGGCGGCGGTTCCGGGCTGGCCCGCCCCGGCGCGGTGTCGCTGGCCCACCGCGGGGTGCTCTTCCTGGACGAGGCGCCGGAGTTCAGCAAGGGCGCGCTGGAGGCGCTGCGCCAGCCACTGGAGCACGGCCGCATCCAGCTGAGCCGCAGCGGGGGCGGCACCGAGTACCCGGCCCGGACCCAACTGGTGCTGGCCGCCAATCCGTGCCCGTGCGCGAAGCCGTCCGGCGACGCGTACTGCGAGTGCTCGCCGCTGGTCCGCCGTCGCTACCTGGGCCGGCTCTCCGGGCCGCTGCTCGACCGGATCGACGTGCAGGTGCGGCTGATGCCCGTACGGGCGGCGGAGCTGATGGCGTCCGTCGGCGACGCCGAGTCCTCGGCCACGGTCGCCGCCCGGGTCGCGGCGGCCCGCCGCGCGGCGGCCAACCGCTGGGCCAGCCTCGGGCGGCGACTCAACGCCGAGGTGGACGGCCCGCTCCTGCGCCGCCCGCCGTGGCGGCTACCGGCGCTGGTCACCGCCGAGCTGCGCGGCCGGCTCGACTCCGGCTCGCTCTCGGCACGGGGCTTCGACCGGGTGATCCGGATGGCCTGGACCATCGCGGACCTGGACGGCCGGGACCGGCCGGACCGCGACGACGTACGAGAGGCGATCCAACTACGGACAGGGGAGGCGGCATGAGCGCCGACGAGGAGAGCAGACTGGCCCGGGTGGCGCTGACCTGGTTGGCCGAGCCGGGCACCCGGGCGGTGTACCAGCTGGTCGACCGACTCGGTCCGGTGGCCACACTGGACCTGTTGCTCGACGGCGGCAGCCCCGACGGCTGGCTGCACAGCACGGTGGCGGCCCGGTCGGCCGCCGGTGACGCGCGGGCGGTCGCCGCCGAGGCGTTGGAGCGGGCCGACCGGCTCGGTGCCCGCCTGGTCACCCCCGACGACGCGGAGTGGCCGGCCCGGGTGGCCGGCCTGAAAACGCTCCGGCTGCCGGACGCCACCCGCCGGGTGGACGGTGAAACCGCGCCGCCGCTCTGCTTCTGGGTACGCGGAGCCTGGCCGCTGGGCGAGGCGCTGGAGCGCTCGGTGGCGGTGGTCGGCGCGCGGGCGGCCACCGGTTACGGCCAGCACGTCGCCACGGAACTGGGGTACGGGCTGGCCGAGCGGGACTGGACCGTGGTCTCCGGCGGCGCGTTCGGCATCGACGCGGCAGCCCACCGGGGTGCCCTCAACGCGGGCGGGTTGACCGTCGCGGTGCTGGCCTGCGGGGTGGACCGGCCGTATCCCATGGGCAACACCGCGCTCTTCGACCGGATCGCCGACACGGGGCTGCTGGTCAGCGAGTGGCCACCCGGCGCCGAGCCGCTACGCCCCCGGTTCCTGATCCGCAACCGGGTCATCGCCGGGGGCACCCTCGGCACCGTCGTGGTGGAGGCGTCGGCGCGCAGCGGCGCGACGCAGACCGCCCGACGGGCCATCCACACCGGACGGGTCGCGATGGTCGTGCCCGGGCCGGTGACCTCGGCGATGTCCGTCGGCGCACACGAGTTGCTCCGCGAGCGCTCCGAGGTGCGGCTGGTCACCGGGGTGGCGCACGTGCTCGAGGAGGTGGGCCGGGTCGGCGCGGACCTGGCCCCGCTGGCCCGTGGCCCGCAGCGGCCGACCGACGCGTTGGATGACGACGCCCGATCGCTGCTGGAGGCGTTGCCCCGCCGGGGCGTACGGGGAGTGGACGCGCTCGCCGCCCGCGCCGGCGTGAACGTGCGTACCGCGCTGCGCAAGCTGTCGCTGCTGGAGGAGCTGTCCATGGTGGTGCGCCGCGACGACGGCTACGCCCTCGCCCCGGCCACCACACCGAAGGGCGGCGGATAAGCAACGAACCGCCACGGCGCACAGTCATGGGTGTGGCGACACCGGCACCAGTGTGGACTGCGGCGGCGGATACTCGGCCGTGCGGGGGCCATCTCCGCCGTCCGACGGATATGCGTGAGTCCCCGACCGGAGGAACGAAAGCTCGGCGTTACTGCGCTATAGCGGGAACCGGCCGGCATTGCGGAACCGGTTGATCGCGAGGTGCCGGACCCAGCCGAGGAAGCGGGCGTACATCTCGACTGGGTTCGGGGGCTCCGGGTAAAGCCCGCACAGGTCCCGGGTCGCCTCCCCCAAGCAATCAGCCATGTCGACCGCCAGTAACCGGGGCTCGTCGGCGTATTCGCCGGCCAGATCGGCGCGGGCTCGACCACACGGCCAGGGCTGGGCATCCGCCGCGCAGAACCAGAACGGTCGGACCGGGGCGTGCCGCTGAAGGTCGCTCACCGCTGGATTCCCCGGTACCGAACCGGCGACCAGCGGCTCAACCGGCGCAGGGGTGGATGCGCGTTGTTCAGGACCGAGTTCACCGAGCCGAAGACCACCCCGGGTGCCCGCTGGGACCCGCTCAGTTAGTCGGTTTAGTTCGTCGTCTGGTGCCACGTCAACCTCCCGGGTCGGGGTCGGAGGGGCACCCCCGCCCGCCGCGAAACTCGCCACCGGGCGGGGACGAGGAGTAGGTCCTTCCGCCCGTCCGGAGGCCCTCCCGAGACACGGAGCGGCCCCGGGGCGGTAGCCGCACCCGGGGCCGTCTCCCTGCCTTCGGGGGACCGAAGCGGCGGCCGGGCTTCCCGCGCTCCGTCACGGCGGGGATCAGCCACTCCACGCCGCCGCCGGCTATCTGCCGCTTCAGGCGGACCAGCTCCAGGTCCGTCCCGCCACCTTAAGGCCTAGACAAATAATTCCTAACCTTTGCTGCGGCGGTTGGCGCAGCCGGCGGCCGGCGGTGACCCTCGGTCACCTCCGTGGGGGCGGATGCGGTCGTAAGCGGTATACCTCAGAGTCATATTCATACCTCTGAGGTATACCGCTCAACAGCACATCGACACGACGGGCAGCCACAGCGGATGACCGGCGCCCTTCGCCGCAGCCCCAGCCCCGTCTTGAGTTAGGACTTATTCGTCTAGGCGAAAGCTGTCGTTGCTGAAGGGCCGTCCATGGTGGTGGCCGCGACGACGGCTGCGCCCTCGCCCCGGCCACCAAGCCGAAGGGGCGGCGCATAAACGGACGAACTGCCCCAGTGCACGGGCGTGGTGGCGACACCGGCACCATCGTGGCGAACGCTGCGCGGCTCTCGGCCGTACGCTGGTGCCGTGCCAACTGTCAGTGGGGGTGCAGCCATCGCAACGCCGCCATCGGCGCGGCGGCGGTGAGCCGGTCCACCCGGGGCACCCGGGCCACCCACCAGGAGCTGCCGCCGGCGCTGCGGGACGCGGTCGACGACTTCGCCGAGCACCTCTCCCGGGTCCGCAACCGGTCGGCCCACACCGTCCGCGCGTACGTGACCGATGTGGTCGCCTTGCTCGACCACGCCGTCCGGATGGGCTGCCTGGAGGTGGCCGAGCTGGACCTGTCGGTGCTGCGGAGCTGGCTGGCCCGGCAACGGACCACCGGCGCCGCCCGTACGTCGCTGGCCCGTCGGGCCGCCTCGGCGCGGGCGTTCAGCGCGTGGGCGCACCGCGCCGGGCTGCTCCCCTCCGACGTGGGCGCCGCACTGGCCAGCCCTCGTGCTCACCGGGAGTTGCCCAGCGTCCTGCGCGCCGACCAGGCCGCCGCCCTGGTGGAGGCACCGGCCCGGCAGCCGACGACCGCACCCGCCACGATCACGACGGAAGCCATGACGGTTGCGGCGCCGGACGCGGCCGCCGCCGAGGCGGTGCTGTTGCGCGACCGGGTTCTGCTGGAGCTGCTCTACGCCACCGGCGTGCGGGTCAGCGAGGCGTGCGGGCTGGACCTCGGGGACGTCGACCACGGTCGCCGGGTGATCCGGGTGTTCGGCAAGGGCGGGCGGGAGCGCTCGGTGCCGTACGGGGTGCCCGCGCAGCGGGCGTTGGACGAGTGGTTGCGCCGGGGCCGACCGCTGTTGGCGGGTGCCCGCTCCGGCGACGCGCTGCTGCTCGGGGCTCGCGGTGGCCGGCTCAACCCGACGACCGCGCGACAGATCGTCGGCGGGTACGCCGAGACGGCCGGCCTTCCCCGGACCAGCCCGCACGGGCTGCGCCACTCGGCCGCCACCCATCTGTTGGAGGGCGGGGCCGACCTGCGCGCCGTGCAGGAGCTGCTCGGCCATTCGTCGTTGGCCAGCACGCAGATCTACACCCACGTCTCGGTGGAACGGCTGCGCGCCGCCTACCGGCAGGCACATCCCCGCGCCTGATCAAGGGCCGAGGGGGCGGGTCGCTCGACGGTTACGATCATCGGGTGAGCGTCCCGCAGCCCCCCGAGCCGATCCCGGGCGCCCGCCTGCTGTTCTCCCTGGACCCGGCGGTCAGCCATCTCAACCACGGATCGTTCGGCGCGGTGCCGATCGGCGTGCAGCGAGCCCAGCAGCGGCTGCGCGACGAGATGGAGGCCAACCCGCTGCGCTTCTTCACCCAGGGGCTCGTCGACCGGATCGCGCACACCCGCCGGCACCTCGCCGGGTTCCTGGGCGCCGACCCGGACGGCAGCGCGCTGATCGGCAACACCACCACCGGCGTCGCCGTGGTGCTTCAGTCGGTGGGCCTGAAACCCGGTGACGAGGTGCTCAGCACCGACCACGGGTACGGGGCGGTGAGCCTGGCCATCCAGCGGGAGTGCCGGCGCACCGGCGCGGTCAGCCGCGTCCTGCCGATCCCGCTGGCCGCCACCGACGAACAGATCGTGCAGACCATCCGGGCCGGCCTGCGCCCGGGGCGGACGCGGCTGCTCGTCGTCGACCAGCTCACCTCCGCCACCGCCAGGCTCTTCCCGATCGCCGCCATCGTCGGGGTGGCCCACGAGGGCGGCGTGCCCGTCCTGGTGGACGCGGCACACGCCCCCGGGATGCTGGCCACCACGGTCGCCAGCATCGGCGCAGACTTCTGGGCGGGCAACCTGCACAAGTGGGGGTACGCCCCGCGCGGCACCGCCCTGCTGGCGGTGGCCCCACAGTGGCGGGAGCGGATCGAGCCGCTGGTGGTCTCGTGGGAGCAGGAAGCCGGCTTCCCGGCCCGGCTCGAATGGCAGGCCACCCTCGACTACACCTCCTGGCTGGCCGCCCCGGCCGGACTGTTCACGCTGCGCAGCCTCGGCGTCGACCGGGTACGGGCGCACAACGCCGCGCTCGCCGCGTACGGTCAGCGGGTGGTGGGGGACGCGCTCGGGGTGGCCCCCGCTGATCTGCCCGACCCCGGCGGACCGGGGGTGGCCCTGCGCCTCATTCCGCTGCCGCCCGGCACGGGCACCACGATCGACGCGGCGCGGGCGTTGCAGGCGCGGATCGGCGAGCGGCTCGCCGCCGAGGTCGCGGTGATGAGCTGGAACGGTCGCGGATGGCTGCGGCTCACCGGTCAGGTCTACAACGCCGCCGACGAGTACGAACGGCTGGCCGTGCGGCTGCCGGCGCTGCTCGCCCAGCGCTGACCGTCTCCCGCCCGACCGAGCGGAGGCGGGCGCACCGGGAGCAGTCGCACCGGGCCGAGGCCGAGCAGGGCCAACGGGTCGAGATACTCCTCGCCCCGCCGCAGGCCCCAGTGCAGGCACGCCTCGGCCGGGCAACCCGGATGCCCGGGCAGCAGTTCGCCCAGCGGCGTGCCGGCGGTGACCGCCTGGCCGACGCGTACGACGGGTTGGACCGGCTCGTGGGTGGTCCGCAGCCCGTCGGCGTGCCCCACGGTGACCACCGGTCGACCGGCCACCAGGCCGGCGAAGAGCACGCTGCCCGGCCCGGCGCTACGGACCACCGCTCCGGCCGGCGCGGCCAGGTCGACGCCGCGGTGGCCAGGCAGCCACGGTCGGGGCGGCGGGTCGAACCGGCGCACCGGACGAGGTGGCCCGTCGACCGGCCAGCGGAACCGCTCGGCGGGCGCTGAATCGGCGGGCGGGTCGGTCACGGCCGCGACCGGCACTGTCGGCGTCGGTGGTTGGCCGGGCACCGCCGCGACCAGCACCGCCAGCCCGCAGAGCTGGACGGTCAGTGCGAGCGGGAGCGCGGCGCACAGCAGCAGCGTGCGGCGGATCGAGTCGACGGGTGGCGGTCGCATGACGGCAGCCTCCGGCCGAGGCCGACTCGTCCGCCAGCCCGGCCGACGAAGCTGTGGACAACCGGAGGTGCTGTGGACGACCACCGAAGGGCTCGATGATCTGTTATGCGAGCGCTGTCCCGGCCCGACGCCAACCGGCCCAGGACACCACCACCGGGCCGCCACGAAGGGCCTAGGCTGGGCCGCGTACGGCGGGTGCCGCCGTCTGCACCGGGGAGGCATCGCATGACCACTGTCGATGACCGGGGGCCGAGGGCGGCCGACGTGAGCGGCCCGTCGCGGCTCGCCGAGCCCGACGAGGCGATCAGTGCCGACGAGTTGCAGCTCGCCGCCCGCAACCACGGCCTTCCGCTGGAGGCGCTGCGGTACGACGTCACCCCGGCCGGGCTGCACTATCTGCTGATCCACTACGACATTCCGGAGCTGGATCCGGCGGCGCACACACTGACCATCGGCGGCGCGGTGGACCGACCGCTGACGGTCACGCTGGCCGACCTGCGCGAACGGCCCCGGGTCACCCACCGGGTCACGATGGAGTGCGCCGGCAACGGCCGGGCTCTGCTGCACCCCCGGCCGGTGAGCCAGCCCTGGCTGGTCGAGGCGGTCGGCAACGCCGAGTGGACCGGCACCCCCCTCGCGCCGCTGCTGCGCGAGGCGGGCCTGGGCGCGGACGCGGTCGACGTGGTCTTCACCGGCGCCGACCACGGGGTCGAGCGCGGCGTCGAGCAGGACTACCAGCGGGCGCTGCCGGTGGCCGACGCGCTGCGCGAGGAGGTGCTGCTGGCGTACGAGATGAACGGCGCTCCCCTGCTGCCGCAGCACGGGGCCCCGCTGCGGCTGATCGTGCCGGGCTGGTACGGCATGGCGCACGTGAAGTGGCTGCACTCGATCGAGGTCCGGACGGAGCCGTTCGAGGGCTACCAGAACGCGGTGGCGTACCGGCTGCGTCGCGACGCCGACGACCCGGGCGTGCCGGTCACCCGGATCGAGCCACGCGCGCTGGTCCGCCCGCCGGGCTTTCCCGACTTCATGACGCGCCGCCGGGTGCTGCCGCCGGGACCATGCACTCTGGACGGTCGGGCCTGGTCGGGGCATGCCCCGGTGGTCGCGGTGGAGGTGAGCGTCGACGGCGGGGCGAGCTGGGCGCCGGCCGAGCTGGACCCGGCGACGGGCGGGGAGTTCGCCTGGCGGCGGTGGCGGCACGAGTGGACGGCGACGCCGGGTCGGTACGTGCTCAGCGCGCGGGCGACCGACGCGTCCGGGCGGACCCAGCCGGTCGAGCAGCCGTGGAACCGTGGCGGCTTCGCCAACAACCTGGTGCAGCGCGTCGAGGTCGTGGTGCCGGCCGAGTGACCGGCGCGGCGGGCCGCGCCACGGATGGGGGGACCGTGGCGTGGCCGAGGGTCGTCAGCCGCCGAAGCCGGAGTCGGCGGGCAGCGAGATGTCGGGCTTCTCCAGCTCTTCGACGTTGACGTCCTTGAAAGTCATCACTCGGACGTTCTTCACGAAGCGGGCAGGACGATACATGTCCCACACCCAGGCGTCGTGCATCTCGACCTCGAAGTAGACCTCGCCGTCGGAGTTGCGCACGTGCAGGTCGACCTGGTTGGCCAGGTAGAACCGGCGTTCCGTCTCCACCACGTAGGAGAACTGGCGGACAATGTCGCGGTACTCCCGGTAGAGCTGCAGCTCCATCTCGGTCTCGTACTTTTCGAGATCTTCCGCGCTCATCGCACTCCGCCTTCCATGACCACATCTTCCCCCACCGGCGCCGGAGGCCGAGGCTGCTCGCCCAACGCCACGCCGACGGTACCCCCTGACGCCCAGGAGCGCTCCATCGGCTCGTCCGACGCCGGGCCGACGGGCCGTCGGGCGCGCGGCGGCCGGCCGTCGCGGCCGGAGACCGCTGCGACATTGACGTACGAGAAGCGGTGCTCCCGGCACGGCCCGTGCTCCCGCAGCGCCGCGCTGTGCTCCGGGGTGATGTAGCCCTTGTGCTCGGCGAAGCCGTACGCCGGGAACACCCCGTCCAGCTCCACCATGATCCGGTCGCGGGTGACCTTGGCGAGCACGCTGGCCGCCGCCACACAGGCGGCCACCCGGTCGCCCTTCCACACCGCCAGCCCCGGCACGCCCAGGCCGTCCACGCCGAAGCCGTCGGTCAGCACGTACTCCGGTCGGGTGGTGAGCGAGGCGAGCGCCCGGCGCATGGCGGCCAGGTTGCACACGTGCAGACCCCGGGCGTCGACCTCGTCGGCCGGAATGACCACCACGGCGTACGCCAGGGCGCGGTCCACGACCTCGGCGTACACCCGCTCCCGGCTGGCCGGGGTGAGCAGCTTGGAGTCGGCCAGCCCGTCGATCTCGCCGCGTCGCCCCTCCGGCAGCACCGCCGCGGCGGCGACCAGTGGGCCGGCGCAGGCGCCCCGGCCGGCTTCGTCGGCGCCAGCCACGTGCCGGAACCCGCGCCGTTGCAGCGCCCGTTCCAGCGCGTAGAGGCCGGCCTCCCGGCGCACGACGGTGCGCGGCGGGGTCAGCACGACGCCTCGACGGCCGGCGGCAGGAGCCGGGCCAGCAGGTCGGGCAGCTCGGGCGGGTAGTACCGGTCGCCGCTGGCGGCCAGCTCGGCCGGCAGCCACCAGCGGTGACCGGCGATGCTGCGCTGCTCGACGTCGTTGAAGCCAACGGTGTCGACCTGCCACGACGGCACCCGGAGCAGGAAGAAATCCTGCTCCTGGCGGTACCAGTCGCCGTCGAACGGAAACTCGGTCGTGTCGGACCAGACGGGCTCGCCCAGCTCGGCGGGATCGACCCGCAGCCCGGTCTCCTCGGCCAACTCCCGTGCCGCGCCGGTCGACGGGGACTCCGCCTCGTCGAGCCCGCCGCCGGGAGTGAACCAGTAGCGGTGCTCCGGGCGGGCCGGGTCGAAGCCCTGAAACAGCAGGACCCGGCCGGCCGCGTCGACGAGCAGCACCCGCGCCGCGCGTCGAGGGGTGTAGACGGTCACCGCACCAGCCTGCCAGACGTGCGGCCGATCGCCCATGCCCCCGCCGGTTCTACGGCTTTCCGATGCCGTCGAACTGATCGGGCACTGTCAGCCAGGTGGCCCGGTTGACGGGCCAGAAGACGGTGAACGCCCGCCCGACCACCTCGCCCTCGGGAATCGTGGCCTCGGTGATGTTCTGGTTGGACTGCTGCCAGTGCTCCAGCGAGTCACCCGAGGCCGACCGGTGGTCGCCCATCACCCACAGCCGCCCCTTCGGCACGGTGATGTCGAACTCCTGGTCGGCCGGCTTGTCGCGGACCCCGTCGATCGAGAAGATGTACGGCTCGTCGAGCGACTTGCCGTTGATCATCAGCCGTTCCTGTGCGTCGCAGCAGACCACGTGGTCGCCGCCGACGCCGATCACCCGCTTGATGAAGTCCTCACCGTCGGGGTTGCCGCTCCACTCGGTGGGCGCCTTGAAGACGATCACCTCGCCGCGGTGCGGCGATCGGAAGTCGTAGACCAGCTTGTTGACCAACACCCGGTCATCGATCTTGAGAGTGTTCTCCATGGACGGGGAGGGGATGAAGAAGGTCTGCAGCACGAAGGCGCGGACCAGCACCGCGACCAGGATCGCCACACCCAGCAGGATCGGCAGCTCCTTCCAGAAGGAGCTGCGGGGCTTGTCGGTCTGCTCGTCAATCACGCCAAGGAGCCTACGTTGCCGGGCCGGACGGCACCGTCCGGAACGCGCGGGAACCCCTCAGCGCGGCCATCAACGGGAAAATCAGCAGCACACCGCCCTGCGGGGACGGACGGACCGGGGGCGCCCCGGAGGAGGCGGCAGCCGGCGCGGCCACGTCGTCGAAGGTCGAGGGCACCGACAGCGCGGCCCAGCGCGACGACGGCCAGACCACCATGAACGCCCGGCCGACCACGTTGTCGATCGGCACCGGCCCCTGGCAGCGCGCGTCCTGGGAGACCTCCCGGTGGTCGCCCATCACGAAGATCTGACCCGGGGGTACGACCACCTCGTCGAAGCGTCGGGAGCGGCACTCCTGCGGATTCGGTGGCAGATCCAGCGGGGAGTCGCGCAGCACGTACGGTTCGTCGAGCGGGGTTCCGTTCACGGTGACCCGACCCTGGGAGTCGCAGCACTTGACCCGGTCACCGGGCAGGCCGATCACCCGTTTGATGAAGTCCTTCTCGCCGGGACGGCTCACCCCGACCAGGTCCCCGACGGTGCGGGCGACCTTGCCGGCGAACCCGGGCTGCGGCTGTTCGTCGACCTGCGGCGCCCAACGGTCGGTGCCCCGGAACACCACCACCTCGCCGCGCACCGGGTCACGGACGTCGTAGACGACCTTGTTGACCAGCACCCGGTCGCCGATCAGAAGGGTGTCCTCCATCGAACCGGACGGGATGAAGAACGCCTGGAGCAGGAATGTGCGGATCAGCACCGCGAGGCAGAACGCGACCACCAGCAGCAGTGGAAGCTCCTGCCAGAGGGGCATCTGCCGGCGGCCGCGGCGCACCCGCCGGCGCCACGGATCGACGGTGCCGTCCTCGTCAAGCGTCTGCACCACGCCACTCCCCGGTCCGCAGAAACACCACCGCCCGGGAGCCTCGTCGAGGCTCCACGGGCGGTAGTGGACAGCTGCCCGCCACGAAGGCGGGGCCGCCGCCTGGCTGCGCCCGTACGACCAGGGTAGTGCGGTCTGGTCGGTACGGCATACGCGCAGCTCAGGCGGCGTGGCGAGCGGGAAGTCAGCTGGGCTGCTTCTCCCGCTTCTCCTTGATCTTGGCCTTCTTGCCGCGCAGCTCGCGCAGGAAGTAGAGCTTGGCGCGACGCACGTCACCGCGGGTCACGATCTCGATCCGGTCGATGCCCGGACCGTTGAGCGGGTAGGTCCGCTCGACGCCGACACCGAAGCTGACCTTGCGGACCGAGAAGGTCTCGCGCAGACCGTCACCCTGGCGGCGGATCACGACGCCCTGGAAGATCTGGACACGGGACCGGTTGCCCTCGACGACCCGCGCGTGCACCTTGACGGTGTCACCGGCACGGAAGTCGGGAAGGTCGGTCCGCTTCGACTGGGCGTCAAGGGCGTCCAGGATGTTCATCGCTGCGTCCTCGTAAGGCTCACGGCGCACCGTCACTCGGTGCGCGGGTGGGTGATTCTGATTCCCGGGTGGTGGTCGGCGGGCCGACCCCGGTCGGGGATCCTCGCAGCCGCCCGCGGGCGCGGACGGATGCGGCAACCCCCCTACTTTGCCACATCCCCCGGCGGTGGCCGAAATCCGGCCCGCTCCAGCGCCGCGATGTCCCGTTTGTCGAGCCGCTCGGGCGGCAGCGCGGCCAGCAGGTCCGGGCGCTGGGACGCGGTCCGCAGCAGCCCCTCCTCGCGCCGCCAGCGCGCGATCTTGCCGTGGTCGCCGGAGCGGAGCACCTCCGGAACGTCGTGCCCGCGCCAGCTCGGAGGCTTCGTGTAGATCGGGGCCTCCAGCAGCCCATGCGCGTGCGACTCCTCGTCCAGCGAGCCGGCGTTGCCCAGCACCCCGGGCAGCAGTCGGGTGACCGCCTCCAGGATCACCAGCACCGCGACCTCGCCGCCGAAGAGGACGTAGTCGCCGAGCGACACCTCGGTGACCGGCATCCGGGTGGCGGCGTGCGCCAGGACCCGCTGGTCGATCCCCTCGTACCGGCCGCACGCGAAGAGCAGGTGCGGCTCGGCGGCCAGCTCGTGCGCCATGGCCTGGGTGAACGGCACGCCGGCCGGCGACGGCACGAGCAGCCGGGGCGGCGGGGCCTCGGCCGGGGCGAGCGCGTCCAGCGCCGCACCCCACGGCTCGGGACGCATCACCATGCCCGGGCCGCCGCCGTAGGGGGTGTCGTCGACCGTGCGGTGCACGTCGTGGGTCCAGGTCCGCAGGTCGTGCACGGCGAGCTGGAGTACGCCGTTGGCCCGCGCCCGTCCGATCAGCGACAGGTCCAGCGGGGCGAAGTACTCCGGAAAGATCGACACGACGTCGACGCGCATGGGGGTGGTCCTAAAGATCGAGCAGTCCGGCCGGCGGGTCGACGATCACACGTCCACCGGCCAGGTCGACCTCCGGAACGATCGCCCGGACGAACGGGATCAGCGCGGTACGTCCCTCGGGGCGCCGCAGCACCAGCAGGTCGGACGACGGCGCGTGGTCGATGCGGGCCACCTCACCCAGCTGCTCACCGGTCGGGGTGACCACGGCCAGCCCGACCAGCTGGTGATCGTGGAACTCCTCCGGATCCTCCGGAGGCTCCACGTCGGCGCTGTCCACCACGAGCAGCGTCCCGCGCAGCGCCTCGGCGGTGTTGCGGTCCAGGATGCCCTCGAACGCGATCAGCACCCGACCCTGGTGGAAGCGGGCTTCCTCGATGGTCAGCTTCGCGGGAACCCGGAACGGCACGCCCGGCTCATCGGCGGCTGAAGGGGGCGTCGCCCCCGGCTCAGTGCGCAGCACTGCACCGGGGGCGAACCGTGCTTCGGGCTCGTCGGTCCGCACTTCCACGGTGACCTCACCGCGGACACCGTGCGGCTTGCCGATCCTTCCGACGACGAGCTGCATCAGTACGAGTCGACGATGTCGACGCGTACGCCGCGCCCGCCGATGGAGCCGATCACCTGGCGCAGCGCCTTGGCGGTCCGGCCGGACCGCCCGATCACCGTGCCGAGGTCCTCGGGGTGCACGCGGACTTCCAGCCGCTTGCCCCGACGGGAATCGACCATCCGGACCCGGACGTCATCCGGGTGATCGACGATGCCCTTGACCAGGTGCTCCAACGCCGGACGCAGAGGCATGTCAGGCCTGCTCACCGGCGTCGGCGGTGGCAGCCGGAGCCTCGGCCGGAGCCTCGGTCTTCGGCGCCTCGGCCGGAGCCTCAGCCTGCGGGGCCTCGGCGGGCGCCTCAGCCTTCGGAGCCTCGGCGGCCTTCGCGGCCTTCTTGGCCGGCTTGGCCGGGGTCTCCGGGGCCAGCCCGGCGGCGGCCTTCGCCTCAGCCTCGTACGCGGCCCTGCGGTCGACCTGCTCGGCCTTGACCTTCAGCGGCGGCGGGGCCGGCAGGCCCTTGTACTTCTGCCAGTCACCGGTCAGCTCCAGCAGCCGCTGCACCGCCTCGCTCGGCTGGGCGCCGACGGACAGCCAGTACTGGACCCGCTCCGACTTGACCTCGATGATCGAGGGGTCTTCCTTGGGCTGGTAAACCCCGACGAACTCGATCGCCCGACCGTCACGCTTGGTGCGCGAGTCGGCGATGACGATGCGGTACTGCGGGTTGCGGATCTTGCCCATCCGCAGGAGCCGGATCTTTACGGCCACAGTTGTTTCGCTCCTGTTGCGATCTCACCGGCCCGTACGGGGCGGTGTGCATGGGTGAGCGCCGACCGGACCCGTGGGGTTGGGCCGGAGACTACTCGGTGGACTGGCAACGCGCCCGGGTTAGAGGGCGCCGAACGCGCGCCGGATACCAGCGACCCATTCTGCCAGATCCGATGCCGATCGCACGCATCGGACCCGGACACCGCGTCACCGGTGACCCGGAACACCTCTCACCGCACCGGTGGGCGGTCCCACCCGGGCGGAAGTTCGTCCGGTACGTCCCAGTCTGGCGGCGGTGCGAAGTCGCACCAGGTGCCGTCGAACGGGAACTCACCCGCCTCGGCGAGCGCGATCACCCGCTCCCCCTCGGCGCGGACCGCCTTCTCGTCGGTCACCCAGTAGTCCTCACCGAAGGCGAGACGCTCGACGAACTCGTCCTCGTCCTTCCACTGCCAGGTGCGGTCCGCGGCCACCAGCACGTCGAGATCCTGGTCGATCACGTCGACGCCGGCCACCGCCCCGTCGTCCCAGCGCACGCCGGGCTCCTCCAGATTGACGTACCAGTGGCTGAACCGGCCCGCCGCGTCGCGGAACCACCAGACGGAGTGCGCCGCGCCGGTGGGCAGGAACTTCAGCAGCGGTGGTCCGTTCCAGCGCACCTGTGCGAGCTGGTAGGTCGGCGTGATCCAGTCGGCGAACGGCAGCCCTCGCATGGTCAGGCCGACCGCGTTCACCTCGTGGGCCACCGGCGAGCCCTTCGCGATCCAGAGCAGCAGCCCTCGCTCGTCGTCGAGGACGACCCGCGCCGGCCGGACCCACCCGATCCGCCCCCGCCGCACGTTTCGGTGCAGGATCAGCCGACCCGGCTCGAAGCGGTCGACAGTCACCTCAGTAGGCGCGAGCGAGGATGGCGACCAGGTCGGGCTCGTCCTCCGAGTCCGGCACCGAGCCGTCGGCGCGCAGCAGACAACGCACCGTCACGCCCTGGCCGTTCGCCTCGGCCTCGCCGGCCACGCCGACCGCCGACCACGGCACCTTGGCCCAGCCGGTGGCCGCCGCCTCGATCGCCTCGGCAAGCGTCGACACCTCGACGGTGCGCGACTCGCGGTGCGCGAGGGCCTGGTCGTGCAGCGCCTGCTGATCGGCCTCCAGCGCCGCCAGCACCGCGCCGACCACGTCGGCCACCGGCGTCGGGGACTTCGACCCGTCGGTACGGCGGACCACCGTCGCGTTGCCGACGGCCAGGTCGCGAGGGCCGACCTCGACGCGTACCGGATAGCCACGCAGCTCGGCGTCGACGGCCCGGCGGCCGAACGCGGTGTCGGTCCGGTCGTCGAGCGCGACCCGGACACCGGCGTCGCGCAGGCCGTCGCGCAGCTTGGCCGCCGCCTCGGCGACGCCCTCGCCGTCCTTGACGATCATGATGTACGCCTGGATGGGCGCCAGCCTCGGCGGCACCCGCAGGCCGTTGTCGTCGCCGTGCGCCATGATCAGCCCGCCGAGCATCCGCGTCGACGTGCCCCAGGAGGTCGTCCAGGCGTGCTCGCGACCGCCCTCCTTGGCGGAGTAGCTGATGTCGAACGCCTTGGCGAAGTTCTGGCCCAGCTCGTGGCTGGTGCCCAACTGCAACGCCTTGCCGTCACCCATCATGCCTTCGCAGGTGTACGTGGCGGTGGCCCCGGCGAAGCGCTCGCGGGCCGTCTTCAGACCCACCACCACCGGAATGCCGAGCACGTTGACCATCAGGTCCTCGTACGCCTCGTGCAGGATCCGCCGCGCGTAGGCGCGGGCGTCCTCGCGGGTGGCGTGCGCGGTGTGCCCCTCCTGCCAGAGGAACTCACTGGTCCGCAGGAAGATCCGCGGGCGCAGCTCCCACCGGACCACGTTCGCCCACTGGTTGAGCAGCAGCGGCAGGTCCCGGTACGAGTCGATCCACTTGGCCATGAACTCGCCGATCACCGTCTCGCTGGTGGGGCGCACCACCACCGGCTCGGCGAGCTGCTTGCCGCCACCGTGGGTGACGACCGCCAGCTCCGGCGAGAAGCCCTCGACGTGCTGGGCCTCGCGCTTCAGGTAGCTCTCCGGGATGAACAGCGGGAAGTACGCGTTCTCCGCGCCGGCCGCCTTGATCCGGGCGTCCATCTCGGCCTGCATCCGCTCCCAGATGGCGTAGCCGGCCGGGCGGATGACCATGGTGCCGCGGACCGGGCCGTTGTCGGCCAGCTTCGCCTTGGCGATCAGGTCCTGGTACCAGCGGGGGAAGTCCTCCGCACGGGGAGTGAGCACGCGTGCCATGACCGCACATCCTATGCGCCACGCGGGGCCCCGCCGCGCCCGGGAGGCGCCGCGCCGCGCGACGTGCCCTCCGCGCGGCGGCAGGGCCCGGCACCGGCCGGTCCGGCGACACGCGCTGGGCAGGCGCTGAGCGGGGCCTTCGGCGAATGCCGGTCGAGTCGACAGCGCACGCCGGACACGTCGGCGGCGCGCGCCGGGCGGGGCCCGCCGCGCGCGCTGGGCGGGTCGGCGGGGGGACCGTAGAATTCGACCACCATGACTGCGACGACCGACTCACCACGCCAGCGACTGCGGGACGCAATCGTGGACGCCGCCCGCGCACGGACCATCGCCGCCGGCTGGGACGCGGTCCGCATGGGTGGCGTGGCCACCACGGCGGGGGTCAGTCGGCAGACCGTCTACAACGAGTTCGGCAGCAAGGCGGGCCTCGCCGAGGCGCTCGCCCGGCGCGAGGTGGACCGGTTCGTCGGCGACGTCCGAGAGGCGTTGCTCGCGCACGGCGCCGACGTACGGGCCGGCGCGTACGCCGCGATCGCCCACACCCTCGCCACGGCGGCCGACAACCCGCTGGTCAAGGCCATCCTCACCAGCGCCCGGGGCGGCTCGGACGAACTGCTTCCGTACCTCACCACCCGGGCCGAGGTGGTCCTCACCGAGGCGTCCGGCGCGCTGATCGAGTGGGCCGGCGACCACCTGCCGGGAGCGGACCAGGAAGCGTTGGCCTTCGCCGCCGACACGATCGTCCGCCTGGTGGTGAGCCACATCGTGCTCCCCCGCTCCCCGATCGACCAGACCGCCACGGCCCTGGCCGACCTGGCCGTGCACCTCTTCACCGCCGCCGCCACCCGCCCGCCCCGCTGACCCTCCCACCCCGCGTCCCAGCGCCCCGCGCCGCGCCGTCCGTCGCGCGCCGCATCTGGCCCCTCCACGTGCCGCACCGTCGCGTCGTCGCGTCGTCGCGCCCACGCACCCCCGACGCCCCCGCGCCCCCGCGCAACGCGCCAAGATCCGCACAACATCGGTGATGTTGCTGCCTCCGGCGAACGTGAGGCAGCAATATCAGGGAAGTTGCGCGGATCTTCCCTCGTCGACCTCTCCGCCCGGCAAGATCGTGCTCGATCCTGGTTGTAGTGGCATCCCCACGACGCCGAGGCCCCTACTTCCTGGATCCAGCACGATCTTGCGGTGGGCGGGGCACACGGCCCGGCACGGCGTGACGCCGCCCGGCACGGCGTGACGCGGCCCGGCACCGCCCGACGCGGCCCAGCGTGACGCGGCCCGGCGCGGCGCGGCGTGGGGTCAGCGGAGAACTCGGCCGCGCAGGATCGTGCGGGACGGAGCACGAACGACGCGTAGGTCGTGGCGGGGGTCCTCGGGGTAGACGGTCAGGTCGGCGAGGCCGCCCTCGACCAGGCCGGGGAAGCCGAGCCATTCGCGGGCGCCCCAGGACGCGGCGGCGAGCACGTCGATCGGCGCCAGGCCGGCGCGCTCGTGCAGCAGCATCATCTCCTCGGCGGCCAGCCCGTGGTCGATGCCACCACCGGCGTCGGTGCCCACGTAGATCGGCACGCCCGCCTCGTGCGCGGCCCGCACCACCTCCGGGAAACGGTCGCGCAGCGCGAGCATGTGCTCGGCGTAGCCGGGGAACTTGCCCCGCGCCTGCTCGGCGATGCCCCCGAAGGTGGCGATGTTGATCATTGTGGGGACCAGCGCGGTGCCCTGGCGGGCCATCTCGTCGATCAGGTCGAGGCTCAGCCCGGTGCCGTGCTCCACCGAGTCCACCCCGGCCCGCACCATGATCTCGACGGCCGACTCGGAGAAGGTGTGCACCGCGGCGCGTACCCCGGCGTCGTGCGCGGCCCGGACGGCGGCGGTGAGGGTGTCGGCGTCCCAGGCTGGCGCGAGATCGCCCACGCCCCGGTCGATCCAGTCACCGACCAGCTTCACCCAGCCGTTGCCGGCTCGGGCCTGCGCGGCCACCGTCGCCGCCACCTCGGCCGCGCCGACCTCGACGCCGATGTCACGCAGGTAGCGCTTCGGAGGCGCGACGTGCCGGCCGGCGCGGGCCAGTCGCGGCAGGTCCGGTTCGTCGTCGAGTTCGGGGTACGGGTACGGCGAACCCGCGTCACGGATCGTCAGCACACCGGCGTCCCGGTCCACGCGGGCCAACTCGCGGGCCTGGTCGAGGGAGGTGATCGGGGCGCCACCGCGGGCGATGCCGATGTGGCAGTGCGCGTCGACCAGCCCCGGAAGGACGAACCCGCCGTCGACGACCGTCTCCGCCCCGGGCACCGGGGTGAAGGTCACCCGGTCGCCGACCAGCCAGAGATCCCGGACCTCGTCGTCGGGGAGCAGCACGCCGCGCACATGAAGAGCCATGCGCACAGTCCTACCCGATCACCTCTTTGCCCGTTCGAGGACCTCCTGTCGGCGGCGCGTCCACGCCGGCAGGTCCAGTGTCACCTTCCACGGGCGGTCGATCGTGACGAGGCCATCGGTCTCCACGCTGGGCTCGTAGCCGCCCTTGGGGCTGAGCAGCAGTTCGGTGAAGGTGACCTTCTCCCGCAACGGGTCGATCACCCAGTATGCGGCGACGCCTGCATTGGCGTAGATGCGCACCTTCTCGTGCCGATCACGAATAGTGGAATCGGGCGAGATCACCTCGACCGCGAGGAGAGCGTCCTGCACCGGCACGGGTGACCTGTTGGCCTGCTCGACGCGGATGACCACCACGTCCGGCCGTGGCTCGTTGCGGCGGTCGATCGAGAGCGACTGGTCCATGCTGACGAAGAAGTCGTCCGGGCAGGCGAGTTCCAGGGCGAACATGACTCGACCGCAGATGAACTGGTGCAGCGGCGTGGGGGACGGCACGATCAACCTTCCGTTGATCAGTTCGTACGGAAGGTCCTTCGGCAGATCACCGAGGTCGTCGACCGTCCACTCGTGCCGTTCGGGCAGGATCGGGGCAGCGGTCATGACATCTCCTTCCAAGGGGCGACGTCACCCTAAGCGCCGGAAACGTCGCCCGCCGTCACCGACACGCGTCAGCGCGGGCCCTTGTCGCCACCCTTGCCGAGCTTGTTGAAGTCGATCTTCGGGAGCTTGAAGCCGGGCGGAAGGCCCTGGCCGCCCGCGAGGTCGTTCGGGTCCATCCCCGGCGGGAGCTGCGGCATGCCACCCGGGAAGCCGGCCGGCATGCCGGCGCCCGTACGCGGACGACCGCCACCCTTGGTGCCCTTGCGCTTGTTCTTCGGGGACTTCGTCGCCTTGCGCCGGCCACCGCCGGGCAGGCCCATCATGCCGCCCATCTGCTTCATCATCTTCTGCGCGTCGGCGAAGCGGTTGAGCAGCTGGTTGACGTCCATCACGGTGACCCCGGAGCCGTTGGCGATGCGCGCCCGGCGGGAACCGTTGATGATCTTCGGGTTGGTGCGCTCGCCCGGGGTCATCGACCGGATGATCGCGGTGACCCGGTCGAAGTGACTGTCGTCCAGCTCGGCGAGCTGGTCCTTCATCTGCCCCATGCCCGGCATCATGGCCAGCACGTTGGCGATCGGGCCCATCCGCCGCACCGCGATGAGCTGGTCGAGGAAGTCGTCCAGGGTGAACTGCTCGCCGCCCATCAGCTTGGCGGTCATCTTCTCCTTCTGATCCGAGTCGAAGGCCTGCTCGGCCTGCTCGATCAGAGTGAGGACGTCGCCCATGCCGAGGATCCGGCTGGCCATCCGGTCGGGGTGGAAGACGTCGAAGTCCTCCAGCTTCTCGCCGGTGGACGCGAACAGGATCGGCTGCCCGGTCACCTCGCGCACGGAGAGCGCGGCGCCACCACGGGCGTCGCCGTCGAGCTTGGAGAGCACCACGCCGGTGATGCCGACGCCGTCGCGGAACGCCTCGGCGGTGCGGACGGCGTCCTGACCGACCATCGCGTCGATGACGAAGATGACCTCGTCCGGCGAGACGGCGTCGCGGATGTCGGCGGCCTGCTGCATCATCTCGGCATCGATGCCGAGGCGGCCGGCGGTGTCGACGATGACGATGTCGCGGGCCGCGCGCTTCGCGTGCTCGATCGAGGCGCGGGCCACCTGCACCGGGTCACCGGTGCCGTTGCCGGGCTCCGGGGCGTACACCTCGACGCCGGCCCGGCCACCGAGCACCTGGAGCTGCCCGACGGCGTTGGGGCGCTGGAGGTCGGCGGCGACCAGCAGCGGCTGGTGCCCCTGGGCCTTGAGCCAGCGGGCCAGCTTGCCGGCGAGGGTGGTCTTACCGGAGCCCTGGAGGCCGGCCAGCATGATCACCGTGGGCGGCTGCTTGGCGAACTGGAGCCGTCGGCCCTCGCCGCCGAGCACCTTGATCAGCTCTTCGTTGACGATCTTGATGATCTGCTGGGCCGGGTTGAGCGCCTGGGAGACCTCGGCGCTGCGGGCGCGCTCCTTGACGGCCGCGATGAAGCCCTTGACCACCGGCAGCGCGACGTCCGCCTCCAGCAGCGCGAGGCGGATCTCGCGCGCGGTGGCGTCGATGTCGGCGTCGGTGAGCCGCCCCTTGCCGCGGAGCTTGGTGAAGATCCCGGACAGGCGGTCACTCAAGGTGTCAAACACACGAACATCCCGTTTGTCAGTGTTCCGGCGGGCACAACGCGGCCGGCACTGCGGAGTCCGGCCACCGCTAGGGTAACCGCCCAGCCGCGGGGTTGCTTCCGCCCGGCCCGGCCCGCTTCCCGGGCCTCACCCCGACACCAGACCCGACTGGTACGCAAAGACGACGAGCTGGGCCCGATCCCGGGCGCCCAGCTTGCCCATCGCCCGGCTGACGTGGGTCCGAGCGGTCGCCGGGCTGACCACCAACCGGGCGGCGATCTCCTCGTTGTTCAGGCCCTCACCGACCAGGCCGACGACCTGGCGCTCCCGGTCGGTGAGGGTGTCCAGCCGCGGGTGCGGACGGGGTGCCCTCGACGGCCGGGTGGCGAACTCCCGCACCACCCGCCGGGTCACCGACGGGGACAGCAGCGCCTCTCCCTCGGCGACCAGCCGGATGGCGCGCAGCAGCTCCGGCGGCCGGGTGTCCTTGGTGAGGAACCCGCTCGCGCCGTGGCGCAGCGCGTCGAAGACGTACTCGTCCAGCTCGAAGGTGGTGAGCACCACCACCCGCGTGCCGGTCAGCTCGGGGTCGGCGACGATCCGGCGGGTCGCCTCGATCCCGTCGATGCCGGGCATCCGGATGTCCATCAGCACCACGTCCGGCCGAACCTGGCGGGCCAGCTCCACCGCCCGCAGCCCGTCGGCCGCCTCGCCGGCGAGCGCCAGGTCGTCCTCGCTCTCCACCAGCGCGCGCAGCCCAAGGCGGACCAGATCCTGGTCGTCGGCGATCAGCACCCGGATCACGCGGGCGGCTCCACGGGCAGCCGGGCCCAGACGCGGAATCCGCCGTCCGGGCGCGGTCCGATGGTCAGCCGCCCGCCCAGCGCGGCCACCCGCTCCCGCATACCGGCCAGACCGTGCCCTCCGGTCTGGCCGTCGGCCGCGTCGAACGGGCCGGCGGCGGCGCCGACGCCCCGGTCGGTGACCTCGACGGTCACCTCGTCGGCCCGGTAGCCGACGGTCACCTCCGCGCTGGTCACCCCGGCGTGCCGCAGCACGTTGGTCAGCGCCTCCTGCACCACCCGGTACGCGGCCAGGTCCACCGCCGCCGGCAACTCCCGAGGGTCGCCGTCACGGCGCAGGTCGACGGCGAGACCGGCACCGGCCAACCGTTCGCACAGCGCCGGGAGCCGAGCCAGTCCCGGCACCGGTTCGCGCTCCGCGCCCCGGCGCACCGCGCCCAGCGTGACGCGGAGTTCGTCCAGCGCCTCCCGACTGGTGCGACCGATCGCGGTCAGCGCGACCTCCGCCTGCTCCGGCCGTTTCGGCAGCAGATGGAGGGCGATCTCCGCCTGCATGCTGATCGCGGCCAGCCCGTGCCCCACCACGTCGTGCACCTCCTGAGCGATGCGCAGCCGCTCCTCGTCGGCCTGCCGCCGGGCCTGCTCGACACGATCGCGGGCCTGCTCGGCGCGGCTGCGGGCGGCGGCCTCGCGGTTGACCCGCACGACCACGCCCGCAGCGAAGGGTACGACCGCCCAGGCCGACGCGGGGAGCACTCCGGCCCAGCCCGGCGCCGGCCCCCGGGACCAGAAGACGTGCGCCAGCAGCACCGCGAACGCGCCGGCGGTGGCGAGCGCCGCCGGGCGCACCGGCAGCCGCACGGCCACGGTGTACACCGCGATCAGGAAAGTGAGCAGAATCGGCCCGTACGGATAGCCGAGCACCAGGTACGTCGTGGTGGCCACGGTGACCACGACGAGGGTGCTCACCGGGGCGTAGCGGCGGCCGACCAGGGCCAGCGCGGCGACCGCCATGAGCACCCGGCAGAACCCGTCCACCGGCGTCGACCCCGGCTGGTTGACCCCCGCGAGCCCGGTGGCGAGCTGCCCGAACCCGAGCAGCGCCAGGGCGAGCACGGCGTCACCCACCGCGCCCGGCCACGCCCGCCGCCCGTTCCATCGCATGGCCGTCATTCTGCCCGCGCCGACGCCCCCTGACGTGCGTCCACGAGCGGCACCGCCGCTACGCCCCGGGACGTACCCACCCACTCAGACGGCGGCGAGGACGGCGGCCTCCAGGCGGGCCCGGGTGGCGTCGTCCGGCCAGCCACCCACCAGGTAGAAGGCGTCGACCACGTCGGCGCCGAGGGTGGAGATGCGCGCGGCGCGGACCAGGGCTCCCGCCTCGTCGAGCGCGCAGGCGACCCGGTAGAGCAGCCCGGCGGCGTCCGCGGCGCGAAGTTCGAGCAGCACGGCGTCGGTGGCGGCCTCGCGGTGCCAGACGACCCGGGGAGCGGCACCGCTGCCCCGGGCGGCGAGCGCACGGCCGCGCAGCCGTTGGGTGACGGACACGTCGCCGGCGACCGCGCGACGGAGGTCGGCGCGCAGCGGGACCGGGTCGGCCGGCAGGCCGTAGCGGGGTTGCACCCGGCACTCGACAAGGGCCCGGCCATCGACCACGGAGGCGTCCGCGGAGAGCACCTCCAGGCGGTGCAGGGCCAGGCAGCCGGCCACCGTGGCGAGCAGTCCCCGCCGGTCGGCGGCGGCCACCGCCACCCGGTCTCCGGTGAGATGGACGACCGGCAGCGGCCCGGCCAGCAGCGCCGGATCGGGCGCGGGTGGCTCGGGCAGCACGCCGGTGTCCAGGGCGGTACGGACGCGGGCGACCAGCTCGGCGACCAGTCGTCCCTTCCAGTCCGACCAGGCGGCCGGGCCGGTGGCCGCGGCGTCCGCACGGACCAGCGCGTGCAGCAGGTCGAGTGTGCCGGTGTCCCCCACCGCCTCGGCGACCGACGCGATGGTGACCGGGTCGGCGAGGTCCCGGCGGGTGGCCACGTCGGGCAGGAGCAGGTGCAGCCGGACCAGCGTGCCGATCAGCTCGACCTCCGGGCCGGGCAGCCCGACCCGGGTCGCCACCGTCTCGGCGAGCGGCACGCCGACGGTGCTGTGGTCACCGGGCAGGCCCTTGCCGATGTCGTGCAGCAGGGCGCCGAGCAGCAGCAGGTCGGGGCGGTCCACCTCGCGGGCGTGCCGGCTGGCCTCGTGGGCGGCCTGCACGAGGTGCCGGTCCAGGGTGTAGCGGTGCACCGGGTTGTGCTGGGGCAGGCTGCGCAGTCTGGTCCACTCGGGCAGCCAGCCGTCCACCAGCCCGTACCGGTCGCAGGTCTCCCAGGCCGGCACCAGGCCGGGACCGGCGCCCAGCAGCGTGGTCAGCGCGGCCCGGGCCTCGGCCGGCCAGGGCGCGGGCAGCGGGGGGCAGTACGCCGCCAGCCACTCGCAGGTGGCCCGCGCGATCGGCAGCCGGGTCGTGGCCGCCGCGGCGGCCACCCGCAGCGACAGGCTCGGGTCGGGGCGCGCGCCGATCGCCGTCCGGGCTAGCACCAGCTCCCCGTCGTGCTCGACCACGTCCCGGGCCACGGGCCGGCGGACGGGACCGCCGTTCCCGCTCCGGGAGCGGCCGGAGCGCAGCCGGTCGGCGGCGCGGAAGGCGTCGTCGAGGGCGTGGCTGACCGTGCGCGCGTCCCCGGCCACCCGACGCAGGAGGGCGTCGCCGTCCTCCGCCCCGAGCAGCGCGGCGACGCCCTCGCGTTCCTGGGCGACCAGCCGGTCGACCCGGCGACCGACCTGCTGGTGCAGGGCGTCGCGGGTGTCCAGCAGGCGCAGGTGGGCGGCGCGGACGGCGGGGCGCAGCGCGTCGGTGATCCCCGCTGCGGAGATGGCGCGCAGCAGCCCGACGTCGCGTAGCCCGCCGGCGGCCTCCTTCAGGTCGCCTTCGAGGAGGAAGGCCAGCTCGCCGTGCGCCTGCCAGCGAGCGACAGTGACCTCCCGCAGGCCCGGCAGATGGCGGACGGCGGTACGCCGCCAGTGATCGGCGGCGGTGCGGATCAGGGCGTCGGCGAGCGCCTGGTCGCCGACCACCAGGCGGGCGTCGAGCAGCCCGAGGGCGACCTTGACGTCGTCCTGGGCCACCGAGAGGGCCTCGGAGACGGTCCGCACCGAGTGGTCCAGGCGCAGGCCGGCGTCCCAGATCGGGTACCAGACCGAGGCCGCCAACTCGTCCGTGCCGGGCACCCCGGCGTGCAGCAGCACCAGGTCGAGGTCGCCGTAGGGGGCACACTGCCGCCGCCCCAACCCCCCGACGGCTATCAGCGCGACCCCGTCGCGCGCCGGCAGCAACCCGCGCAGAAACTCGTCGTACGCGGCCGCCCGGGCCCGGCGGGCGGCCTCCCCGATCCCCCCAGGTACGCCGACGACCTCGTTGATCAAGAGGTTCGCGTCGCCGTCACCGGCGTGCCCTGACGCGTTCTTCTTGATCAACGAGGTCATGTCGTCGTGGCCCGGATCAGAGGGCGTCGAGGCCGCGCTCGCCGGTACGCACCCGGACGACCTCCTCGACACCGGTGACCCACACCTTGCCGTCGCCGATCTTGCCCGTGCGGGCGGCGCCGACGATGGCGTCCACGATCTTTTCCACGTCGATCTCGTCGGTGAGCACCTCGACCCGGATCTTGGGCAGGAACTCGACCGTGTACTCGGCACCCCGGTAGACCTCGGTGTGCCCCTTCTGCCGTCCGTACCCCTGGACCTCGCTGACGGTCAGCCCGGCCACGCCCAGGGCGTGCAGAGCCTCCTTCACCGCGTCCAGCTGGTACGGCTTGATGACCGCGGTCACCAGCTTCATGTCCAACCCCTCCATCCCAAAAACGTTAACCGGCGACCTTGGCGCTGACCGGCTCGGTGGACTCCGCCTCCGGCGTGGCACCGCTCGGCGCTCCGCCACCAGGGGTGCCGATGCCGGCCATCGCGAACGCGCTGCCCGTGCCGCCGCCGGCCGGGGACAGGTCGTAGCTGCTCTCGGCGTGCTCGGCGATGTCGATGCCCTCGACCTCGGCCTCACCCTGGACGCGGAAGCCGATCGTCTTCTCGATGACGAAGGCGAGCACCCAGGCGATGCCGAACGACCAGGCGGTGACGATCAGGCCGGCGAGGGCCTGCCGACCGAGCTGGGTCGCGCCGCCGCCGTAGAACAGGCCGTCGGAGGCGCCCACCACGTCGCTGATCGCGGCGTTGACCGAGTTGGTGGCGAACAGGCCGAGCCAGAGCGAGCCGATCCAGCCACCGACGAAGTGCACGCCGACCACGTCGAGGGAGTCGTCGTAGCCGAGCCGGTACTTGAGGCTTACCGCGAGCGCGCACACGACCCCGGCGACGATGCCGAGCAGGACGGACGCCCAGGGTGCGATGAAACCACAGGCCGGGGTGATCGCGACCAGGCCGGCGACCGCGCCGGACGACGCGCCGACCATGGTCGGCTTGCGGTCCTTGACCCACTCGACCGCGATCCAGCCGAGCACCGCGGCCGCGGTGGCGAGCTGGGTGTTGATGAAAGCGAGACCGGCGACCGAGTCGACGGTCAGTTCCGAGCCGGCGTTGAACCCGAACCACCCGAACCACAGCAGACCGGCGCCGAGCGCGACCAGCGGGATGTTGTGCGGCTTCATGCCCTCGCGGGGCCAGCCGAGCCGCTTGCCGAGCACCAGCGCCACGGCCAGGGCCGCCGCACCGGCGTTGATGTGCACCGCGGTGCCACCGGCGAAGTCCAGTGCGTGGATGTCAGCGCCGATGATGCCGCCGCCCCACACCATGTGGGCGACCGGGAAGTAGACCAGGGTGGCCCAGCCGAAGGCGAACAGCAGCCAGCCGGCGAACTTGGCCCGGTCGGCGATGGCGCCGCTGATCAGCGCGACGGTGATCACCGCGAAGACCATCTGGAACGCCATGAACACGTAGAGCGGAATCCCGATGCCGCTGGGGTTCTCCGCCGTGGCGCCCCACAGGTCGGTCTCGGCGAGGAACGTCTTGGTGCCGAGGTACGCGCCCGGGTCACCCCAGAAGCCGTTCACGTCGGTCCCGAAGGCGACGCTGAAGCCGTAGAACCACCACAGAACAGAGATGAGCCCGATGGCCGAGAAGCTCATCATCATCATGTTGAGTACGCCCTTGGCCCGGTTGAGGCCGCCGTAGAACAGCGCCAGTCCGGGGGTCATGAGCAGCACGAGCGCGGTCGAAACCAGCAGCCACGTGGTATTGGCGCCGTCGATCGTCGGTGCTTCAGGCACGCTGGCCTCCTAAAGGTGAAGTCCTCCTTCGCGGCTTTCCGGGGCAGCGTCGCCCGTAGGCCGGTTGCGCGGAAGCCTCGCGGCCGGCTGTTTCACCCAGGGTCCCGTGCGGGTTTCCGTTTCGTGACGGGTTGTTTCGTACGTGTCACGAAGTCCGCACACCAGGCGGCATGGACAGGGGTTGATCGCCCGGACGGCGGACGTCGATGGCTGACCGGGTGGAGCCATCGACCGACCGCCTTCCGGAACCGACCGGTCGGCGCTCAGCGGAGGGCGTTCTCCAGGGCGTGCCGCTCGTAGTCGAGCAGCCGCAGGTCGCGCATCGGCCGCCGCAGGTGCCCCTTGTGCACGATCCGGACGAACGCCGGCTCACCGGCGGCGGCCATCCGGCGGATGCCCTCGACGTGGTCCACGATCCGCTTGCGGATGGTGCGGATCAGCCGGTGCCGGTCCCGCGGGATCAGCCCGTACGCGTCGGCGAAGAGGCGCAGCCGGCGCGGCCGGTCCGGATGCTTCCAGCCCAGCGTGATCGAGTCCCGGTCGGCGAAGATCGGCACCCACGTCCACGCGGCGTACGCCACGTCGTAGATCCGGGCGCCGGGCGAGGCGAGGTCGAAGTCGATCAGCCCGAGCGTGCCGTCCGGCCGCCAGATCACGTTGTGCGGCGCGGCGTCGTGGTGGCAGATCACCTCGGTGTCCGGTGGCGGGGGCCCGAACGAGCGCCAGACCGCCCCCGGCGGCGGGGCGAAGCCGTACTGCGCGTCGTGGAACATCCGCAGCATGGTGGCGACGGTGACCAGCGCCTCGTCGGTCACCCAGTGCGGGGCGAGCGGGTACTCCCCGCACTCCCCCTCCAGGTACGACAGCACCTCCCGGTTGCGCTCGTCCATCCCGAGCGCCCGGGGGGCGCCGGTGAACCCGACGTACTCCAGGTGGCGCAGCAGGGCGTGCACGGAAGGGGTCCACGGCCCGGCGTTACGACGGACCGTGTCACCGACCCGGACCACGGTGCTCACGTTGCCGCCGTGCAGCGGGATCTCCTGCGAAGTCACGTACGGTCTCCCGAGGCGCTGCGAAGGGTGGCCGGGGTCGCGCCAGCCCGCGTACGCGCGATCGTCAGTGGTCACCCGAGACTACGCGTCCCGTCCGGCGGGCTCGGTGCCCAGCAGCGCGTCGACGAACTGCGCCGGGTCGAACGGGGCGAGATCGTCCTTGCCCTCACCGAGGCCGACGAGCTTCACCGGGATGCCGAGCTTGCGCTGCACGGCGATCACGATGCCGCCCTTCGCGGTGCCGTCGAGCTTGGTCAGCACCAGACCTGTCACGTTGACGACCTCGGTGAACACCCGGGCCTGCTCCAGACCGTTCTGGCCGGTCGTGGCATCGAGGATGAGCAGTGTCTCGTCGATCGGCCCCTGCTTCTCCACCACGCGCTTGACCTTGCCCAGCTCGTCCATCAGACCGACCTTGTTCTGCAGGCGGCCGGCGGTGTCGATGAGCACGGTGTCCACGCCGGTGTCGATACCCCGGCGGACCGCGTCGAACGCGACGCTGGCCGGGTCGGCCGCCTCCGGGCCGCGGACGGTCTCCGCACCGACCCGTTCGCCCCAGGTCTGCAACTGGTCGGCGGCGGCGGCCCGGAAGGTGTCGGCGGCGCCGAGCAGCACGGTCCGGCCGTCGGCGACCAGCACCCGGGCGATCTTGCCGCAGGTGGTGGTCTTGCCGGCGCCGTTGACGCCGACGACCAGCACCACCGCCGGCACGCCGTCCTTCGGGGCGGTCCGCAGCGAACGGTCCATCCCGGGGTCGAGGGCGTTGACCAGTTCGGCCGCGAGCAGCGCGCGCAGTTCACCGGGCGAGCGGGTGCCCAGCACCCGGGTCCGCTCGCGCAGCCGGTCGACGATCTCGCGGGTCGCGTCGACGCCCACGTCGGCGCTGATCAGGCTGTCTTCGATCTCCTCCCAGACGTCCTCGTCGAGGTGGTCGCGGGCGAGCAGGCCAAGCAGTCCCTTGCCGAAGACGTTCTGCGAACGCGACAGCCGCGAGCGGAGTCGGACCAGGCGGCCGGCGGTCGGCTCGGGCACCTCCACGGTCGGGGCGGGCGCCTCGATGACGGGTGGCGGCTCGACCAGGACGCCGGTGGACAGATCGGACTCCGGTGCCTCGACGGGCGGGCCGGCGAGATCCTCCTCGGCGCGGGTGTCGACCTCGGTGCGCGGAAGCGGGGGCTCGGGCCGCCGCCGCAGACGCGGCACGACCAGCCCGACTGTGCCGGCGATCAGCACACCGAGCAGGACCAGAGCGAGGACGAGATATTCGGCCATGCCGGAATCCTGTCAGATGCCGGCGACGGCGTCCCAGCCACCGCACCCGGCCGGCCTCACGAACCGGCGGTAGGCTCGCCGCATGCCCGCCGCACACCTCCTGATCGGCCCACTTCTGCGGCGAGTGGTCGACACCCGGGCGACGATCTGGGTGGAGACCGCCGCGCCCGCCGTGGTCACCGTCCGCACGGCCGACGGCGCCAGCGGCACCGCACCCACCTTCTCGGCGTACGACCACCACTACGCCCTCGTCGTGGTGGAGGGGCTCACCCCGGACAGCACGACGACCTACGAGGTGCTTGTCGACGACGAGCTGGTCTGGCCGGTGGAGAGCAGCGGCTTTCCGCCCAGCGTGATCCGCACGCGGGCGGTCGACGACCTGGACCAGCCGGTCAGCCTGATCTTCGGCTCCTGTCGGGAGACCACCCAGCACGCCACCACCCGCAAGCTGCCGCCGGACGCCCTGGACGCGTACGCCCGCCGGTTGATGGCCGACCCCGAGTCGAACGCGCTGCCCGACCTGCTGGTGCTGCTCGGTGACCAGGTCTACGCCGACGTCACCTCCCCGACC
This sequence comes from Micromonospora sp. NPDC005197, assembly GCF_040608295.1. Classification (NCBI taxonomy): domain Bacteria; kingdom Bacillati; phylum Actinomycetota; class Actinomycetes; order Micromonosporales; family Micromonosporaceae; genus Micromonospora; species Micromonospora sp. NPDC005197. Next base: position 57,334 of record NZ_JBEXHY010000023.1, read on the forward strand.
GTACGACGGCTGCTGCGCCGACGCCGGCGGCGGCCCAAGGGCGCCCCGGCCGACCAGGTGGTGAGCTTCGACGAGTACACCAAGCTCTATCTGGAGTCGTGGCGCGATCCGGAGATCCGCTGGCTGCTCTCCACCGTGCCGAGCGTGATGATCTTCGACGACCACGAGATCATCGACGACTGGAACACCTCGGCGGAGTGGCGTGCCGAGATGCGCGAGCAGCCGTGGTGGGCCGAACGGATCGGCAGCGGGCTGGCCTCGTACTGGGTCTACCAGCACCTGGGCAACCTCTCCCCGGACGAGATCGCCGCCGACCCGGTCTTCGCCAAGGTCGCCGCCGCGGAGGACGCCACCGGCGTGCTGCGCGATTTCGGGCACCGGGTCGACCAGGAGTCCGACCTGGCGCACGACACCGAGCGCTGGCGCGCGGTGCAGTACCAGTGGAGCTATGCGATCGACCTGGGGCGCACCCGGCTGGTCATGCTGGACAACCGGTGCAGCCGGGTGCTCGAGCCGGGCAGCCGGGCGATGCTGCCGCCGGGTGAGTGGTCGTGGTTCCTCGACCAGGCGCACGGGGTCTACGACCACCTGGTGGTGGGCGCGTCGCTGCCCTGGCTGCTGCCGCAGGGCATCCATCACATCGAGGCGTGGAACGAGAAGCTGGCCGACTCGCGCCGGCCGTGGGTGGCCCGGGGGGCCGAGAAGCTGCGCCGGGCACTCGACCTGGAGCACTGGGCGGCGTTCCGACGCTCCTTCGAGGCGCTCGGGGAGACCTTCGCCCGGATCGGCACCGGCACCCCGAAACAGTCCGGCGCCCGGGTCGGCGCCGGACCGGCGTACGCCCCACCGGCGTCGATCAGCGTGCTCTCCGGGGACGTGCACCACTCGTACGTGGCCCGGGCCCGGTTCGCCGACCCGGCGGTGGTCACCCCGGTACACCAGCTCACCTGCTCGCCGATCCACAACCAGGTGCCGGCGGGCATCCGGCCGCTGATGCGGCTGGGCTGGTCGTCCGGGCCGGCGGGCGCCACGCGGGCGCTGGCCCGCTCGGCGGGTGTCCGACGCCCGGGGGTGCGCTGGCGCAAGCTGGCCGGTCCCTACTTCGGCAATGCCGTCGCCACCCTGACCCACCGGGGCCGGCGGGCCGAGGTGACCATCGAGGGCACCACGAGCGACGGGCACCTACGTCCCGTGATGAGCCGCCGCCTGTCCGGCGACGACTGACCGGGCCTCGCCGTACTCTCTAGCCCGTGGACGAGCACCTGCCGGAGCCGATCCGGGCTGTCGAGCACGAGCTGACCGCGTTGCTGCGCCGGGGACGGGCGGTTTCGTGGGAGATCGCCCGGGAGGTGCACCCGACCCTCGAACCGAACACGTACGGGCTGCTGCTCTGGTTGCGGCGCAGTGGATCAATCCGGTTGACCGAGCTGGCGGCGCGGCTCGGCGTGGGCAAGGGCACGCTGAGCCGGCAGATCAACGGGCTGGAAGCGCTCGGTCTGGTGCACCGCGACCCCGACCCGAGTGACCGGCGGGCGGCGCAGATCAGCCTCACCGAGGAGGGCCAGCGCCGGTTCGACGTCGCCCGGTCCGCCCGCCTGGGCGAGTTCCTGCGTGCCCTGGACGACTGGCCGGCCCGGGACGTCGAGGAGTTCGCCCGGCTGCTCGGCCGGTTCAACGATTCCTGGAGATGACCTCCGACAGTGGGAATGCGGCCACCGTCCGCCCAGTTGTTGCTTGAGGCAACCGAACCGTACGGTTGCTTCAGGCAACTCCCAGGCGGGACCCGCCGTGCGGCCCGCCGCCCACCACCTCTACTCCGCTCGGAGGCAGTAAACGATGAGCCAGGCGACAGCGTCCCGGGCGCCCGCCGTCGACATGACCCACCGGCAGATCCTGGAGGCTCTCTCCGGCCTGCTGCTGGGCATGTTCGTCGCGATCCTCTCCTCCACGGTCGTCTCGAACGCGCTGCCGCGCATCATCACCGAGCTGCACGGCGGCCAGTCCGCGTACACCTGGGTGGTCACCTCGGCTCTGCTCGCGACCACCGCGACCACCCCCATCTGGGGCAAACTCGCCGACCTGACCAGCAAGAAGACGCTGGTCCAGCTCGCCCTGGGGATCTACGTCCTCGGGTCGGTGCTGGCCGGCGCCGCCCAGGGCACCGGCGAGCTGATCGCGTGTCGGGTGCTCCAGGGCGTCGGCGCCGGCGGCCTCACCGCCCTGGCCCAGGTGATCATGGCGACGATGATCGCGCCGCGCGAGCGGGGCCGCTACAGCGGCTACCTCGGCGCCGTGATGGCCGTCGGCACCATCGGCGGACCGCTGATCGGCGGCGTGATCGTCGACACCTCGTGGCTCGGCTGGCGCTGGTGCTTCTACGTCGGCGTGCCGTTCGCCATCGCCGCGCTGGTCGTGCTCCAGAAGACCCTGAAACTGCCGGTGGTCAAGCGCAAGGCGCAGATCGACTGGTGGGGCGCCACCCTGATCACCGCGGCCGTGTCGGTGCTGCTGATCTGGGTCTCCCTCGCCGGCGACAAGTTCGCCTGGGCCTCCTGGCAGTCGGTCGCCATGGTCCTCGGCGCTCTGCTCCTCGGCGCGCTCGCCATCCGGGTGGAGACCCGGGCCGCCGAGCCGATGATTCCGCCGCGGCTGTTCCGCAACCGCACGATCAGCCTCGCCGTCGTCGCCAGCATCGCGGTGGGCGTGGGCATGTTCGGCGCGTCGATCTTCCTCGGCCAGTACTTCCAGATCAGCCGGGGCGAGACCCCGACCATGTCCGGCCTGATGACCCTGCCGATGATCCTCGGCCTGCTGGTCGCCTCGACGGTGGGTGGACGGATCATCACGAGGACCGGCCGCTGGAAGCGGTTCCTGGTGCTCGGCTCGGCGCTGCTCACCGTCGGCTTCGCGCTCATGGGCACGCTGCGCGCGGACACCAGTTTCACCCTGCTCAGCGTCTACATGGTGCTGATCGGCGTCGGCCTGGGCCTGACCATGCAGAACCTCGTGCTCGCCGTGCAGAACACCGTCGGCCCGCACGAGCTGGGTGCCGCCAGCTCCGTGGTGGCGTTCTTCCGCAGTCTGGGCGGCGCGATCGGCGTCTCGGCCCTCGGCGCGGTGCTCGCCCACAAGGTCAAGGACTACACCGCCGACGGGCTGTCCCAGCTCGGCATCCGGGCTTCCAGCTCCGGCAGCGGCGGCACCCTGCCTGACGTGCACACCCTGCCCGGTCCGCTGCGAGCGGTGGTGGAGAGCGCGTACGGCCACGGCGCCGGCGACATCTTCCTGGCCGCCGCTCCCTTCGCGCTGATCGCGCTGATCGCGGTGAGCTTCATCAAGGAGGTGCCGCTGCGGCAGCACAACGGCAGCCCGGTTTCCAATGCGGTCGACGGGGAATCGAACCTCGTCTCCGGCGCGGTCCAGACCGGCGAGCAGAGGTGAGGTAGAGCCATGAGCGTGGGAGCGCCGGACCGCGAGGAGTACGGCCCTCGGATCAGCCCGCTGCCCTTCGAGCGGGGCACGGACGGCCCGCGGGTGGTCATGGTGGGGGTGGACGGCACCCGTACCTCCGGGCGGGCCGGCGCCTACGCCGCCGGGCTGGCCCGCCGGCAGGGCGCCGCCCTGGTGGTGGTCTTCGTCAGCTCGGCGAGCGGGCTCACCGCCCTGGTGCCCGGCATGGACGCCGGCGCGGTCCAGCGCACGTACGACGAGTTGGCCGACGAGCTGCGCCGGGAGTGCCGGCGTGGGGCCGAGCAGTTGGGCATCCCGGTGACCTTCCTGTGCCGGCGCGGCGACGCGTACGCCGAGCTGTGCGCGGCGGCCGACGAGTTCCAGGCCGACATGGTGGTGGTGGGCGCGTCCGAGCAGGCCGGTCACCGGCTGGTCGGCTCGGTCGCCACCCGGCTGGTCCGCAAGGGTCACTGGCCCGTCGTCGTGGTGCCCTGAATAACCCGTCGCGTCAGGTCAGTGTGCCGGGCAGGATGCGCGCCATGACGTGGATCGCACCGGAGATCACCCGGAACCCGGAACCGTACGTCGGCGACGAGCGCACCATGCTCGACGGCTGGCTCGACTACCACCGGCAGACACTGCTGCTCAAGTGCGCAGGTCTCACCGAGGAGCAGTTGCGCACTCCGAGCGTCGAGCCGTCCGGGCTGACCCTGCTCGGCCTCGTCCGGCACCTCGCCGAGGTGGAGGCGTGGTGGTTCCGGGAGAACTTCGCCGGCGAGCGCGTCGACTACCCGTACTTCACGCCGGAGAACCCGGACGCCGACCACGACGTGAGCGCCGCCGACGCCGAGGCGGACTTCGCCATTTTCTACCGCGAGGTGGCCCTGGCCCGCGCGGCCGCCGCCGGGCACTCGCTCGACGAGACGTTCACCGAGGTCGGCGCGAAGAAGCGCACGTTCAACCTGCGCTGGGTGTACGTGCACATGATCGAGGAGTACGCCCGGCACAACGGCCACGCCGACCTGATCCGGGAACGCATCGACGGCGTCACCGGCGAGTGAACAGGCCCGGTCAACCGGTTCCGGCGCCGTACGGTAGAACGGTCACCCTCGGTCACCTCCGCCGGGGCGGATGCGGTGGTGAGCGGTATACCTCAGAGACATATTTATGTCTCTGAGGTATACCGCTTGTCAGCATGTCGGCCTCGCGGGTCAGCCAAGGCGCCCCTCCTACCGCGCCGCTCAGCAGTCCAGGGCCGCCCGCAGGTAGCGCAGGTCGGCGTGGCCGCCCCAGCGGTGCGCCGACAGCCCGGCGGCCCGGGCGCCCCGCACGGCCCAGTCCTCGTCGTCGACGAAGAGCACCCGGGCCGGCGGGGTGGCCAGCGCCTGGCAGGCGGCCTGGAAGTACTCCGGCGTCGGCTTGTGCACCCCGAGCGTGGAGGAGTTGACCACCACGTCCAGCTCGCCGACCAGGCCGAGCGCGGCCAGGTCGGTGTCGAGCAGGTCGGTGGCGTTGGTGCCCAGCCCCACCCGGACGCCCGCCGCGCGGACCTCCCGGACGAACGCCAGCACCTCCTGGTCGACCTCTCCCCGGTAGCTCTGCCACTGCTCGACGGCGGCGCGGGCCCGTTGGGGGCTGCCCACCGACTCGGTCAGGGCGTCCGCCACGCTGCTCACCCACTCGGCGTGACTGACCTGGCCGGTGAGCACCGGCTGGAGCCGCCCCCACTGCATGGCGATGTCGCCGAGCACCCCCTCGGCGAGGCCGTACTCCCGCTCGACATCGGCGGCCACCGCCGGGTCCCACCGGCGCAGTACGCCGTCGAAGTCCAGCAGGAGCGCCGTCGCGCGTTCCCGAGCCACTACCCGTTCTCCTCGCCGCGGCCGGGCCGCTGGTCGTCCTCGTCGGCCCGGTTGAGCCGTTGACTGATCACCTGGGTGACCCCGCTGCGCATGGTCACCCCGTAGAGCGCGTCGGCGATCTCCATCGTCCGCTTCTGGTGCGTGATGACGATCAGCTGGCTCTTCTCCCGCAACTGTGCCAGCAATGTGATCAGCCGACCCAGGTTCACGTCGTCCAGGGCCGCTTCCACCTCGTCCATGATGTAGAACGGGCTCGGCCGGGCGCGGAAGATCGCCACCAGCATGGCCACCGCGGTCAGCGACCGCTCGCCACCGGAGAGCAGCGACAGCCGCTTGATCTTCTTGCCCGGCGGTCGGGCCTCGACCTCGACGCCGGTGGTCAGCAGGTCCTCGGGGTCGGTGAGGATCAGCCGACCCTCGCCGCCGGGGAAGAGCACCGTGAACACCTGCTCGAACTCCCGGGCCGTGTCCTCGAACGCGCTGGCGAAGACCTCCAGGATCCGCTCGTCCACGTCCTTCACGACGGTGAGCAGGTCCCGCCGGGTCGCCTTGAGGTCCTCCAACTGCTCGGAGAGGAACTTGAAGCGCTCCTCCAGCGCGGCGAACTCCTCCAACGCGAGCGGATTGACCTTGCCGAGCAGGGCCAGTTCGCGTTCCGCCTTGGCGGCCCGCTTCTCCTGCACCGGCCGCTCGTAGCGGACCGGCTCGGGCACCGGCAGACCGTCACGCTCGGCCGCCGCCACGTCCGCCTGGGTGGGCGGAACGGGCTGGGTGGGGCCGTACTCGGCGACCAGCGTCTCCACGTCCAGCCCGAAGTCCTCGGCGGCCTTCGCCTCCAGCTGCTCGATGCGCAGGCGCTGCTCCGCGCGGGCCACCTCGTCGCGGTGCACCTGGCTGGTCAGCCGCTCCAGCTCCGCGCCGAGCCGCTTGGCTGCCCCGCGTACCTCCTGGAGCTCGGCCTCGCGGGCGGCGCGCTCCCGCGCGACGGCGTCGCGGTGCTCCTCGGCCGCCGCGATCGACGTGGTGAGTCGGGTGAGCGCCTCCCGGGCGCCGCCGGCGACGGCCCGGGCGATGCCCGCGCCCCGGGTGCGCGCGGCCCGCCGGGCCGCGGCGCGTTCGCGGGCGGCCCGCTCCGCGGTGGCCTGCCGGGCGAGGGAGTCGGCCCGGCCGGCGATCGAGGAGACCCGCTCCTCGGCGGTACGCACGGCGAGCCGGACCTCCATCTCGTTCTGCCGGGCCTGCGGCACCATGGCGGCGAGCTGATCCCGCTCCTCGGTGGAGGGCTCGGCGTCGACCGGGGTCTCCTCGGCCAGCCGCAGCCGCTCCTCCAGCTCGTCGAGCGTGTCGAGGTCCCGCTGCCGGGCCGCCTCGGCGCGGGCCCGGGACTCACCCAGCCGGTCGGTCTCCGCCTTGGCCGAGCGGGCGGCCGCGCCCAGCTCGGCGAGCCGGCGGGCGGCGGCGTTGCGGTGGCTCTCCGCTTCGCGCTTCTCGGCGGCGGCGTGCTGCACGGCCTCCTTGGCGGCGGCCACCTCGGCACGCGCCTCGACGAGCTGGTCGCGCAGCTCGGCGCCGGCCCGTTCGGCGGCGAGCCGATTGGTGCGGGCCTCCTCGACGGCCGCCTGCACCTCGATGTAGCTGGGCGCCTTGGCCGATCCGCCGGCCGCCGCGTACGCCCCGACCACGTCCCCGTCCGGGGTGACGGCCCGCAGCTCGGGGTTGCCGGCGACCAGCTCGGCCGCGGCGGCGAGGTCGTCGACGAGCGCCACGTCGCGCAGCGCCCGGTGCACCGCCGGACGAATGTCGGGCGTGCACTCCACCAGGTCGGGGGCCCAGCGGGCGCCGTCGGGCAGCTTCGGGCGCAGCGCGTCGGCCGAGCCCGTCATGCCGGGCCCCGCCGGGCTGCCGACCAGCAGGCCCGCGCGACCGGCGTCGGAGATCTTCAACAGCCGCATCGCCTCGACGGCCTCGTCCACCCCGCTGACGGCGACCGCGTCGGCGAGTCCCCCGAGCGCGGCGGCCAGCGCGGCCTCGTGCCCCGGCGCGACGGTGAGCAGCCCGGCGAGACTACCGAGCAGGCCGGGCACGTCGCCGGCGCGGGCGAGCAGCGCTCCCGCGCCGTCCTTGCGCCGCAGCCCCAGGGCGAGCGCCTCCTCGCGGGCCTTCCAGGTGGCGGCGTCCTTCTCGGCGGCCCGCTCGGCGTCGGTCAGCGACCGGACCGTTGCCTGCGCCCGGTCCTGGACGGCAACCGCCTCGGCGTGCCGGGCGTCCAGGTCGGCGTTGTCCCGGTCCGCCTCGGTGGACTGCGCGGCCACCGCGTCCAGGTCGGCCTGCGCCTGCTCGGCGCGGCCCAGCGCGTCGGCGTGCGCGACGGCGAGGCGTTCGATCTCCTCACCGGCGCTCGTGGTCCGGGCTCGCGCCGAGTTGACCTGGCCGGTGAGCCGGGCCATGCCCTCGCGCCGGTCGGCGATGGCCTTGGCGGCGGCCACCAGCTCCCGCTCGGCGGCGGCGAGCTGCCGTTCCAGCTCCTGGCGGTGCTCGACCGCCTCGGCCAGCCGGATCTGGTCGTCGGTGAGCGCCGCGCGCAGCTCCTCCTCCTGCTCGCGGACGCGTTCCGCCTCGGCCTCCAGCTGGTCGGGGTCGCGGCCGGGCCGCTCGTCGTCGCCGGTGGCGCTGAGGTGCCGCAGCCGCTCGCGGGCCAGTTGCTCGATCGAGCGGAAGCGTTCCTGCAGGGCGGAGAGCTTGTACCAGGTGTCCTGCGCGGCGGCGAGCAGCGGCGCGTCCTCGGCGAGGGCGCCCTCCAACTCGCCGAGCCGGCCCTGCACCTCGGTGTGCTCGCCCTCGATCTGCTCGCGTCGCTCCCGCAACGCGGTCTCGTCGGCGATCTCCCGGTCGAGGGTGGTCCGCAGCGTGGCCAGGTCGTCAGCGAGCAGTCGCAACCGGGCGTCGCGCAGGTTGGCCTGGATGGTGGCGGCACGCCGGGCCACCTCCGCCTGCCGGCCCAGCGGCTTGAGCTGGCGGCGCAACTCGGCCGTGAGGTCGGTGAGCCGGTTGAGGTTCACCTGCATCGCGTCGAGCTTGCGCAGCGCCTTTTCCTTGCGCTTGCGGTGCTTGAGGACGCCGGCCGCCTCCTCGATGAACGACCGGCGGTCCTCGGGCTTGGCGTGCAGCATGCCGTCGAGCCGGCCCTGACCGACGATGATGTGCATCTCCCGGCCGATGCCGGAGTCGGACAGCAGCTCCTGGATGTCGAGCAGGCGGCAGGAGTTGCCGTTGATCTCGTACTCGCTCTCGCCGGAGCGGAACATCCGGCGGGTGATGGAGACCTCGGTGTACTCGATGGGCAGCGCGCCGTCGGTGTTGTCGATGGTGAGGGTGACCTCGGCGCGGCCCAGCGGCGCACGGCCGGCGGTGCCGGCGAAGATGACGTCCTCCATCTTGCCGCCGCGCAGCGCCTTGGCGCCCTGCTCGCCGAGCACCCAGGCGATGGCGTCGACGACGTTGGACTTGCCGGAGCCGTTCGGGCCCACCACGCAGGTGATCCCGGGCTCCAGCTTCAACGTCGTGGCGGAGGCGAAGGATTTGAAGCCCTTCACCGTCAGGCTCTTGAGATACACCTACTCGATCCTCGTCCGGTGGCCGCCGTACCGTCGCCGGCTGCGCGGACCTGGGTGAACCCGCAGACTAACCCGATGGCGGGACCGACCCGGCACGCGACCCGCCCCGGGTGGTCCCGGCGGGCGGCGCGGACGGTGACCGCGGGCCGACCGCGCTGGTGTAACGGCAGGGCCGAGAAAGACAAACAACGCTCACGATCGGCCCGCCGCCCGGCTTGTTTCGGTGAAACTGTGCTGCGGTTATCACGGAGCCGGTTACAAGATCACAAATGGTCGGGCGCGAAAGGCGCCGGACAGCGTTGCGCGCCGGCACAGAGGTGTCGGCGCGCATTTTTGCGGTGGTGCTGCGATTCAGTTTTCCGCCCCGAAGATCAGGTCAGCGCCGGCTCGGCGAGACGGAGCAGGTCGTCCGCTTCCGCCGCAGCCGCCGCGAGCCGATCATTGTCGGCACGCAGACGCGTGATCTCGAACTCCAGTGCCTGAACCCTGGCACGCAGTCGGGTGACCTCGTCGAGCAGACGCCGGTCGGGCGCTGCACCTACGTGGCCGTAGAGGGCCTTCGCCATGCTGACTCCTTGATATGCGCTGCCGGAAAGGCCGGCCAACGCGCGCCCAATTTTGTACGCGGCTGTCATTCCAGGTGTATCTGGGCATGACCGGGCGCGACTGGCGACACCTATATATTGAGCCGCAAACCCCTCCTTCGTCAAGTTCTCGCAGGCCGTAGATCATCTCCACGTCGACCTGTCCACTTGTCGGGGGGCTGCCGCAAGGCACGGACACGCTCTGTCCGGACTCCTTTACTGTACGCCGGGATTCGGGGAAGTCAGCGCCTGGACGTCCGACTTCCTCTTAACTCTTCCTTAGCCACGTTGCCGCAGGTCGCGGGCGAGTCGTAGCGTCACCCCGGCCCGCAACCGACCCCGTGGAGGCAGAGCCGTGTACGGCTGGACCGACCCGATGGACCCGAACGGCGCCCCCCGGCGCGCCGAGCGGCCGACCGACGAGCCGGACTGGCTGCGCGACCGTCCGGAGCCCCGCTCGACCTACCTGTTCGGCGACGACCCCGACCAGCCCGGCGACGAGTGGCACCGCGCGGAGCCCACCGCCCGCTGGCAGCCCGCGCCCGTGGAGGCACCGACCACCGAATGGCCGGGCCTCGGACGAGGTGAGGAAGCGACCGGCGGCTGGCACGACGACGCCCGGCCCACCGAGGTCAGCGACGGCTGGCGTACCGAGTCCGACGCGGAGACCACCGGCGGCTGGAGCACGGAGGCCGCCGGCAACGGACGGACCGGCAGCGGACGGCACCGCTCACCCCGGCGCTGGCGTCGTCCGCTGATGATCGGCGGCGCCGCCGCGGCAGCCACCCTCGTGGTGAGCGTCGGCGTCGGCGCGCTCGCGATGCCCGGCGGGAACGGCCCGACCGACGAGCCGGCAGGTGACGCCCTGGTCGCCCCCTCCCCGACCAGCTCGCCCAGCCCGGCACGGCCGAGCCCGTCGCCGAGCAAGGTGGTCAAGCCCACCCCGGCCGCGTCGCGGACCACCGCCACGTCCCGGCGCAGCGCCGAGCGCAGCAAGGCCCCGAGCAGCACCAGCGGCTCCGGAGGCGGCAGCGGCACCGTCAGCGCCCAGGCCCAGGAGGTGGTGGACCTGGTCAACGCCGAGCGGGCCAAGGCCCGCTGCAAGGCGCTGAGCGTCGACGACAAGCTGATGACCGCCGCGCAGCGGCACAGCCAGGACCAGGCCGACCACCAGAACATGTCGCACACCGGCAGCGACGGCAGCAACACCGGCGTCCGGCTGGACCGCGTCGGCTACGCCTGGCGCACCTACGGCGAGAACGTGGCGTGGAACCAGAAGACGCCGGCCGCCGTGATGGACGCCTGGATGAACAGCTCGGGGCACCGGGCCAACATCCTCAACTGCGCGTTCACCGAGATCGGCGTCGGCATCGCCAGCAGCAACGGGCCGTACTGGACGCAGGTCTTCGCGGCGCCGCGCTGAGGGCGCGTCGCCCACGCCCCCGCGCTCGTTGGACCCGGTGAGGCACGCCGGACCGGACGTGGGGGCGGCGTGCCGGTGTGGGCGGCGACCAGCCGCCCAGGACCCGGGAGCTGCCGATGCGGATCCGGCTGCGGCGACGTGCCGTCGCACGCCCGCTGCGCAGGATCGTGTCGGCCGGTGTCGCGCTCATCCTGGTGGTGCCGGCGTACGGGTGCCGCCGCGAGCTGATCCCGCCGGGCGCGCCCACCCCGTGGCCGGCCACCCAGGCCCGTCACTGGCAGTGGCAGTGGCAACTCGACGGCCCGCTCGACCCGACGGTGGACGCCGACGTCTTCCTGCTCGACCCGGTGGCCACCACCGCCGCGCAGACGGCCGAACTACGCGCCCGTGACCGACGGCTGATCTGCCAGGTGCCCGTCGGCTCGCTGCGCTCGACCGACCCGGACGCCAGCCGGGTGCCCGCCGCCGTGCAGGGTGCGGCCGGCCCACAGCCCGGCAGCCGGTGGCTGGACGTACGGGGGTGGGACGCGTTGGAGCCGGTGCTGGCCGACCGGTTCCGGCTGTGCCGGGGCAAGGGCTTCGGCGCGGTCGCCCTCTCCGACGCCGACGGGTACGTCCACCGCAGCGGCTTCCCCCTCGGCTTCGACGACCAACTGCTGTTCAACCGCCGGCTGGCCCAGCTGGCCCGCACACTGGACCTCTCCCCCGGGCTGGTCAACGACGTGCCGCAGCTCGCGGCGCTGGCGCCGGACTTCGACTTCGTGGTCAACGAGGAGTGCGTCCGGCTGGACCAGTGCGCCAAGCTGCTGCCGTTCGTGGACGCGGGCAAGCCGGTCTTCCATGTGGAGTACACCGGCTCGACCGACGACTTCTGCGTCACCACGGTCGGCTACGGCTTCGCGTCGATACGCAAGGACCGGGCGTTGGACGCCTGGCGGGAACCCTGCGCGCTGCCGTGACGCCCGATCGCGCTGGGGGTGCAGACGGTCGGTGGCCCCCCCCCCGGGCGCCGCCCCGGGGCCCCCCCGGGGGCGCAGCGGCGC